>NZ_JBFUGA010000030.1:0-54791 GCF_056403155.1 Methylobacterium sp. P3_A11 | reverse complement strand
CGGCGGCACCGGGCCGCCGCGCGTTAATCGGTGACGATCACCCGGTTCGGCAACTCGTCGGGATCGCCCGGCTCCGCYGGGAGGCGTTCCGCGAGACAGGCGCCCACCCGCTCGACCGCCGCGGTCAGGCCGGGCTCGACGGCGCCGCGCCCGAGGGCCAGCACGAGGTCGGCGAGAATGCCGTCCCAGGTGGCCGGCGGGATCGCCCGCAGGACGCCGAGATCGGTGACGATCTCCGCGTGCCGCTCGGCGAGCGACAGGTAGAGGAGGACGCCGGTGCGCCGGCGCGTCAGGCTCAGCCCCCGGGACCAGAAGGCCCGCTGGGCCGCTTCCCGGGCGCGGGCGCTGCGCAGGCGGCGCGGGACGAGGGCGAGGCGCAGCCCCTCGCTCTGGCTCGCCGCCAGGATCGCGGCCACGAGGGCCGCCTGGGCAAGCAGGATCGACGCGGCGCTCCAGGCCGTCAGGACGAGCAGCGGCCAGGGGAGGACCAGCGCCGCCACCAGGGCCGTCAGCAGGACGAACGAGCGATAGGCGCCCGCCCGCCGGCTCACCATCACGACGATCTCGCCGGATGTCCCGGCCTCGGCGCGCGCCACCGCCCGGGCGAGCCGGTCCCGCGCCTCGGGTGTCAGCACGTCCGCGCCCCTACCAGTCACCGGAGGCTCCTCCGCCGCCCGACGAGCCGCCGCCGCCGGAAAATCCGCCGTCGAAGCCCCCCGACGACCCGCCGTCCGAGAAGCCGCCGCCCCATCCACCCGAGCCGGGACCCGGCAGGAAGACGATGCCGCCGCCGCGCCCCGACCGGCCACCCCGGTTCATGCGCCAAGCGACGAACAGCACGATCAGGAACAGGGCGATGAAGACCGCGACCTGCGCGGGATCGACCTCGTCGGCGCGCACCTGCGGCTTGCGCTGCCATTCCTGCGCGTCGCCCGACAGGATCGACAGGATCCCGTCGACGCCCGCGTCGAGGCCGCCGAAATAGTCGCCGGTCTTGAAGCGCGGCGTGATGGCGCTGGCGATGATCACCCGGGAGAGGGCGTCGGTGAGCGCGCCTTCGAGGCCGTAGCCGACCTCGATCCGCACCTTCCGCTCGCTCGGCGCCACCAGCAGCAGGACGCCGTTGTTGGTCTTGGCCTGCCCGAGCTTCCAGTCCCGGAACAGGCGGTTGGCGTAGTCCTCGACGGTCGTGCCCTGGAGGTTCGGCACCGTGGCGACGACCACTTGGTCCGAGGTCTTGTCCTCGTGCGCCTTCAGCTTCGCCTCGAGCGTGCCGCGCTGCTCCGGCGTGAGGATGCCGGCCGCGTCGACCACRCGGCCGGTCAGCGCCGGGAAGCTCAGCTCGGCCGCCAGCGCTCCGATCGCATAGACCGTCAGGCAGGCCGCCAGGACGGCCAGCGACAGGGCGAGCCGCACCCGGACGGGCATGACCCGGCTCATGGCCCGGCTCATGGCCCGGCTCATGGCCCGACCCTCGGTCCTGCCCATGGGCGGCACCCTAGAACTTCACGTTCGGCGGCCGGTCGGCGTTGGGCGTCGCCGTGAAGGTCTCCATCGGCTTGGCGTCGGGATACAGGATCGCCGCGATCCAGCGACCCGGGATGGTGCGCACCTCGGTGTTGTAGGCCTGGACGGCCGTGATGTAGTCGCGCCGCGCCACCGCGATGCGGTTCTCGGTGCCCTCGAGCTGCGATTGCAGGGCGAGGAAGTTCTGGTTCGACTTGAGGTCGGGATACTTCTCCACCGTCACCAGCAGGCGGCCGAGCGCGCCGGAGAGCTGGTTCTGGGCGTCCTGATATTCCTTGAACTTCTGCGGGTCGCTGACCGTGGAGGCGTCCACCTTCACGCTAGAGGCCTTGGCGCGCGCCTCGGTGACCCCGATCAGCACGTCCTTCTCCTGTTGGGCGTAGCCCTTCACGGTCTCGACGAGGTTGGGGATCAGGTCGGCCCGGCGCTGGTACTGGTTCTGCACCTCGCTCCAGGAGGATTTCGCCTGCTCCTGCAGCGTCGGCACCCGGTTGACCGCCCCGCAGCCGGAGAGACCGGCGGCCACCAGGATCGCCGAGAGCACGCCGAGGAGGCGCGCCGCGGGCGATGTCCGGCGCACCGCGCCGGCCGTCAGCGTCGTTCCCATATCGTCCCCCTTCTGCCGGCCGAGACTCGGCCGCTTGATCACGAACACGAGAGATAAGGGCACGAACCGTCAAGGTAAGGCCCTTGCGTCCGTTGCCTTGAAGGTTTGTGGCGCCGCCCGGTAAGGGGGCGGCAACGGTCCGGGCCTGCGCACGTTCGGATCAGCGGGCGGACCGATCGGCACGGCGCCGCGGAGACCGGGAATGGATGCAGCACTCGCCGACCATGTCAGGGCCGCCAGCGCCGCCGCGCGGCGCCACGCCCGGGCGTTCCGGGCGCCGTCCGGCAAGGACGCGCTCCCCTGGTCGATCATCGAGGCGTTCGACGCCCGGGTCCGTGGCAACCTCGCCCGCGATCCTCGGATCGAGGACGAGCGCGACCGCGTCCTGATCGCCGCCGTGAAGCTCGCCGAGACGCCGGTCGAGGAGGGGGAGGAGACCATCGCCGAGGCGCGCGCCCATCTCGTCGACGCGATCGACTACCTCGAACAGGCGGTGCTGCGCTTCGGCCGCGTCAACCGGGAGGGGGCCAAGGCCGGTCTCGGCACCTATGGCCAGCCGGTCGGATCCCGCGACTGACGGCGCGCCTGAACCGAGCGCCGGATGCCCGCCGACCTGCCCGCGGCCGCAACCCTGAGCCGCCTCGACCTGAAGACGCTCCGCCTGTTCGCGGCCATCTGCGAGGAGGGGACGCTCAATGGCGCGGCCCGGCGGGCGGCCATCGCCCCTTCGGCGGTGAGCAAGCGCCTCACCGAACTGGAGCACGCGCTGGGCTGCACGCTGCTGACCCGCGAGCCCCGCGGCATGCGCCCGACGCCCGCGGGCGAGACGCTGCTGCATCATACCCGGCGAATGCTGGCGAGCGCCGAGCAGATCGCCCTGGAACTCGCCGAACACGCCCGCGGCGTCCGCGGCTTCGTGCGGGTGCTCGCCAACCTCTCGGCCATCGTGGAATTCCTCCCCGAGGATCTGCAGGCCTTCCTGGCGGCGCAGCCCGGGATCCGTCTTGACCTCGAGGAGCGCCCGAGCGGCGGCGTGGTGGCAGGGGTCGAGGAGGGACTCGCCGATCTCGGCATCTGCGCGGGGGCGACCGATACGCGGTCCCTCGACGCCCACCCGTATCGGTCCGATCGCCTCGTCCTGGTGATGCCGGCCGGGCATCCCCTGAGCGGCCGCGACGCCGTCGCCCTGGCCGACACCCTCGACTACGACCATGTCGGCCTGCACGCGGAGAGTTCGATCTACGCCGCGCTGCGGGACGAGGCGCGGCGCCTCGGCCGGCCCCTCCGGCTGCGCATGCACGTGCCGAGCTTCGACGCGATCTGCCGGATGGCGCAGGTCGGGATGGGCCTCGGCACCGTGCCGGAGCACGTCTACGCCCTGCTCGGACCGCCGATGCGCCTCGCCGCCGTCGCCCTGACGGATCCCTGGGCGCAGCGTACCCTGCGCCTCGTGGTCCGCCCCGGTCCCCTGACGCCCGCCGCGACGCTCCTGCTGGCGCATCTCAGGGCGGCTGCGCGCTGACGACGTGCGTTCTCCGTACGCGAACGCACGGTGGTGCATGACGTTTGGACTTAAATTGCTGAATTGCAGTAATCACACAATCAATAAAGATGGAGGAGAGAATGTCCGGTCCGCTCAGCGGCATCCGTGTTCTTGAGCTTGGTCAGCTGATCGCGGCGCCGTTCGCGACGCGCTTGATGGCCGAGTTCGGCGCCGAGGTGATCAAGGTCGAGCCGCCGGGCGAGGGCGACCCGCTGCGCAAGTGGCGCAAGATGCACGAGGGCACCTCGCTCTGGTGGTACCTGCAGTCGCGCAACAAGAAGTCGATCGCCATCAATCTGAAGTCTCCGGAAGGCCTCGACATCGTCAAGCAGCTCGCCCGGAGCGCCGACGTCGTGGTCGAGAACTTCCGCCCCGGCGGCCTGGAGAAGCTCGGTCTCGGCTGGGACGTGCTCTCGGCCCTCAACCCGAACCTCGTGATGGTGCGGATCTCGGGCTACGGCCAGACCGGCCCGTACCGCGACCGGCCGGGCTTCGGTGCCATCGGCGAGTCGATGGGCGGCATCCGCTTCACCACCGGCAGCCCGGATTCGCCGCCGGCCCGGGTCGGCGTCAGCATCGGCGACACCCTGGCCTCGCTCCACGGCGTCATCGGCGCCCTGATGGCCCTGTTGCGGGTCAAGACCGGGCAGGGCGCGGGCCAGGTCATCGACGTCTCCCTCGTCGAGAGCGTCTTCAACGTCATGGAGAGCCTCGTCCCCGAATACGACCTGCTGGGCGAGGTCCGCACCCGCACCGGCGGGGCGCTGCCCGGCATCACCCCGTCGAACACCTATCCCACCCGGGACGGCGGCTACGTGGTCATCGCCGGCAACAGCGACCCGATCTTCCGCCGCCTGATGACGGCGATCGGCCGGCCCGACCTCGCGGAGGATCCGGCCCTGCGCAACAACGAGGGCCGCTCAAAGCAGTCCGCCCTGCTGGACGGCACGATCGCGGACTGGTCCAAGACCAAGACCGTCGCGGAGGCCCTCGCCGTCCTCGACGCCGCCGACGTGCCGGCCGGCCGGATCTACTCGGTGGCCGACATCGTGGCCGATCCGCACTATCAGGCCCGCGACATGATCCTGCAGGCGGAGCTGCCCGGCGGGACGGCCGTGAAGATGCCCGGCATCGTCCCGAAGCTCTCCGAGACCCCCGGCGAGGTCCGCTGGCAGGGACCGGCCCTCGGCGCCCACACGGATTCCGTGCTCACCGAACTCGGCCTCGACGCGGCCCGCATCGCCGCCCTGCGCGAGAAGGGAGCCGTGGCATGAGCGGCGACGCCCTGATCGTCCAGGAGGTCGCCACCCGCGACGGCTTCCAGATCGAGCCGGTCTTCGTCGAGACCGCCGAGAAGATCCGCCTGATCGATGCCCTCGCGGAAGCCGGGTTCAGCCGGATCGAGGTCTCGTCCTTCGTCTCGCCGAAGGCCGTGCCGGCGCTCGCCGACGCGGCCGCGGTGTTCGCCGGGATCCGGCGCCGGCCGGGCACCGTCTACGTCGCCCTGGTGCCGAACCCGAAGGGCGCCGAGCGGGCGCTCGCCGCCGAGGTCGACGAGATCAACCTCGTCGCATCCGTGAGCGAGACTCACAACCGCGCCAACATGGGCATGAGCCCGGCCGACTCGATCGCCGGCTTCGCGCGGATCATGGATTCGGTGCGGGGTGCGCCCGTCAGCACCAACGCCACGGTGGCGACCGCCTTCGGCTGCCCCTTCGAAGGCGACCAGCCGGCCGACAGGGTCGTCGCGCAGGTGGAGCGATACCTGTCGCTGGGCGTCGACGGGGTGACGCTGGCCGACACCACCGGCATGGCCAATCCCCGGCAGGTCGGCCGCCTCGTCGCGCGGGTCCTGCCCCTGATCGGTCCCGGACGCCTGACGCTCCACTTCCACAATACCCGCGGCCTCGGCCTCGCCAACGTGCTGGCGGCCTACGACGCGGGCGCCCGGCGCTTCGACGCGGCCCTCGGCGGCCTGGGCGGCTGCCCGTTCGCGCCCGGCGCCACTGGCAACATCTGCACCGAGGATCTCGTCAGCATGGCCCACGAGATGGGTGTGCCGACGGGCCTCGACCTTCCGGCGCTGATCGGCCTGTCGCGGGACCTGCCCCGCCTCGTGGGTCACGAGGTGCCCGGCCAGGTCGCCAAGGCCGGACGACCCTGCGACCTCCACCCGCCGCCGGCCAAGGCGGCTTGACCGGAGAAGAACTGCGGTGGGCTCGCAATGGCCCGCCCCACGGACGCGGCCCGTGAAACGCCGACGTCTCTGACGGACGCAATGCGCGCCCTCTCCCGTACGGGAGAGGGTTGGGGTGAGGGGTGCGACCTCCCCGGACAGATTTTTTCCCTCACCCTGTCCCCCTCCCGCACGGGAAAGGGGACCGGCGCCTCGTCCGCCCAACGTGGCATCACTGTCGTGTGCCGTTGGCCGACCCAAACTCGATTCCGCGGGAAGCCGCCCACCCGAAGGCGGCCCCGCGCCCGATAGGTTCCGAAAGAACCACCACGGAGGAAACCATGACCGCAGCCCTGTCGGGTTCGCCGGCCGCCGTCGAGGCCGGCGCGGTGACGGAGAGCGGCGTCGTCCGCAAGGTCGCGTGGCGGCTCATGCCCCTGATCATGATCTGCTACATGTTCGCGTTCTTCGACCGCATCAACATCAGCTTCGCCAAGTTCCAGCTCCAGAGCGACCTCGGCTTCAGCAACGTCGCCTACGGGCTCGGCGCGAGCATGTTCGTGATCGGCTACGTGATCTTCGAGGTGCCCTCGAACCTGTTCCTCTACCGGGTCGGGGCGCGGCGCTGGATCGCCCGGATCATGATCTCCTGGGGCATCGCCACCGCGCTCATGATCCTGATCCGCAGCGAGTGGCACTTCTACGCCCTGCGCTTCCTGATCGGCGCCATGGAGGCGGGCTTCGCACCGGGCATCCTCTACTACCTGACCATCTGGTTCCCGGCCTCGCATCGCGGGCGGATCACCAGCTTCATGTTCGTGGCCTCGGCCTTCTCGGGCATCTTCGGGGCGCCGGTGGCGGGCCTGATCCTCGGCGGGCTCAACGGCGTCGGCGGCCTCGCAGGCTGGCAGTGGCTGTTCCTGGCCGGCGGCCTGCCCTGCCTAGTCCTCGGACTGCTCGTACTGATCCGCCTCGACGACCGGATCGCCGACGCCCGCTGGCTCTCCGAGCCCGAGAAGGAATTCCTGTCGAGCCGCATCGCCCACCACAACCGCGAGATCGGCGACCACTCGCTCCTCGGGGCGATCCGGCAGCCGGGCTTCCTGATGATCGCGCTGATCTACTTCCTGCTGCAGATCGGCTCCTACGGCCTGAACTTCTGGGGGCCGGACCTGATCAAGACCGCGAGCGGCGGGCAGGCGGCCTCCGTCGGCTTCCTGACGGCGATCCCCTACATCTGCGGGGCGATCAGCATGGTGGTGATCGGGCGCCTGTCCGACGCCTCGGGCGAGCGGCCGAAATTCGTCGCCGGCCTCGCCGTCGCGGCGGCGCTCGGCTTCTTTGGGGCCGGCCTGTTCGACAAGCACATCGTGCCGCTCATGTTCGCCCTCGCGCTGCTGGGCGCCGGCATCGTGGCGTCGATCCCGACCTTCTGGACCCTGCCGGCCAAGCTCGTCACCGGCGTCGGCGCGGCAGGCGGCATCGCCCTGATCAACACGCTCGGCCAGTTCGGCGGCATCGTCAGCCCGGTGATGGTCGGCTGTGTGAAGGACCTGACCGGGTCGACCACGCCGGCCCTCTACGGCATCGGGGTCCTCTGCCTCGTCGCCGCCGGGCTCGCGCTCTTCGCCATGCCGGCGAGCCTGCGCCGCAGCGACCGCGCGGTGTGAGACGAAGGCGGCGCGCGTCCCGGACGGCAGATCACGGGACGCCCGCGCGGGCCGCGGTCCGGTAGTCCCGGGGCGTCACGCCGTGGCGGTCCCTGAAGCGGCGGGCGAAGTGGGCCTGGCTGGCGAAGCCGCACCCGTAGGCCAGCATGCCGATCGACAGGTGGGCGCAGGCGGGATCAGTCAGCCGCCAGGCGGCCGCCTCCAGCCGGCGGTCCCAGATGTAGTCGGAGATGTGCCGGCCGCGCTCGTGGAACAGCTCCTGGAGGCGGCGCAGCGACAGCCCCATCGCGGCGGCGAGCGCGGGGGGATCGAGGGTCGGGTCGCACAGGTTCGCTTCGATGTAGGCCTTGGCGCGCTGGACCGTGGCGTTGCCCTGGACCGAGCGGGGGATCTCCTGCGCCAGCCGATCGGCGAGGCTCGCCACGATCAGATCCATGCCGATGCCGGCCATGCGCGCCGCCGTGACTGCGTCGAGCCGGTGGCTCATGCCCAGCAGGTCGCGAAAGAAGGTCTGGGCCAGGAGGGTGGGGCCGGCATCCCCGTTGAGGGTCAGCGCCGTGTAGAGCCGGGTCGGCCCGAGTTCGCCTTCCAGGCGCTCACGGGGAAGTTCCATGAACAGGTATTCGCTGTCGGCGTCCGAGGCCACGACCCCGGGCCGTTGATCGAGCACCACGATGTCGCCAGCCCTCTGCACCGAGCACCGGTCGTCCTGAAGGCTCGTCGTACGACCGGCCAGCGCGAAGGCGACGCAGACCCGCCCCTCTGCCCTCCGACGGCGGAGCGTGTCGGGGGTCGCCTCGCTCCGGACGGACCTCTGTGCGATGCGGCTGACGAGGAGCGGGCCGACGGCCGCGACGTCCAGGCGCGCCGCGAACGGGCTGTCGTCGAGACGCAGCTGCTCGATGGGTTCGCACTGGTCGAACAGGGTCTCCCGCCAGCGCCGGAAGCCGTCCCGGGGATGAAGCCCGGCGGTCGTGAAAAGCGTCTGCATCCCTGCCGCTCCGGGAGTCCTGCGGTTGCATCGCGACCATGACCGGCGAACGCACCGCACGATGCCGCGCGCTTCGCAGCCTGGCGGCCGCACGCGCAGACCAAAGCCGAAGACGGCTTCAAGTGCAGATCATGTCGGCTGAAATCAGTGAACGCCACAGTAACCAATCCGCGGGCGCCGCCGTTTGCGCGGTCGGACAAGAGACCTCGCGCCGCCAGACAAACCGCGCTCCGCTCATATTGTATATTATCTGCATCCTCAAGAAGCGGCGGGAAATCCGCACGCGGGGGTCGACTCCTCACCGGCCAATCCCTGGCCCTGCAACAACTTAGCGCCACCGTTCCGTCCCGGCTCGATCGCCCGGATGAGGTGCCGGCGGTGGCGCGCCGTACAACAGCGATGTCTCAAATGGATACCCATACCGATCACCGTTCGACGTTCATGCTGGAAAAGGTCGGTGCGATCGTCGCGGCCTACGTGTCCCGCAACGCGGTCGAGGCCGCGGCCCTGCCGGGGCTGATCGACCAAGTGCACACGGCGATCGCGCGTCTCCGTGGGACCGCGCCGGGCTCGGGCGGCCTGAGCCAAGCGCAGGTCGAGGCCTCGATCCAGGACGCGGGCCTGATCAGTTTCATCGACGGCCGGCCCTACCAGACCCTGAAGCGCCACCTCACCGCGCACGGGCTCACGCCCGAGCGCTACCGGGCCAAGTACGGCCTGCCGGCCGATTATCCGATGGTTGCTCCGGGCTACGCGGCGCGGCGGTCGGTGATCGCCAGGGCGATTCAGCTCGGCCAGAAGGCGGCCTGAGCGATGACCCCGGACTCATCCGACGACCGGATGCCGGTGACGTCCGCGCCCTCGCCGGGAACTCAGGACGCCCTGACCCGCATCGCCCGGATCCTCGACGTGCCGGTGGCGAGCTTCTACCCGGACGCCGACCGGTCCGAGATGGCGATCAGCCAGGCCGCCGACCTCGTCACGGCCTTCGTGGCGATCGACAATCCCGCGGCGCGCCGGACCTGCCTGGCCTTCGTGCGGGCCATGGCCAGTTCCTGAGGCGTCGGGGGGCGCCGCAGGGAGCCGGACCGGAGACCGTCCGCTCCGCGTCACGCGGGGCTCGGCTTCCGGTCCGGCCGCTCAGAACACCTTGCGTCAGACCACCTGGCGTCAGAACACCTGGCGTCAGAACACGTGGCGTCAGAACACCTTGCGTCAGACCACCTGGCGTCAGAACACCTGGCGTCAGAACACGTGGCGTCAGAACACGTGGCGCAGGATGAAGAACAGCACGGCCGCGAGAGTGATCGCCGCCGGCAGGGTCAGGATCCAGGCGAGCGCCATGTTGCGCACGGTGGCCATCTGCAGCCCCGAACCGTTGGCCGCCATCGTGCCGGCGACGCCGGACGACAGGATGTGTGTGGTCGAGACCGGCAGGCCGTAGAGTTCGGCCAGCCCGATCGTGCCGGCGGCGACGATCTCGGCCGAGGCGCCCTGCGCGTAGGTCAGGTGGATCTTGCCGATCTTCTCGCCCACCGTCACGACGATGCGCTTCCAGCCGACCATGGTGCCGAGGCCCAGTGCCAGGGCGACGCAGACCTTCACCCAGCCCGGGATGTAGCGCGTGCCGTCGTTGAGAAGGCCGGAATAGCCTTTCAGGGTCGCCTTGTCGGCCTCCGAGAAGCCGGCTCCGGCGTTCGGGAGCACCCGCACCGCGTCGGCGGCGAGATACATGTCGCTGCGCAGGTTCTGGGTCTGGGCGGCCGGCACCGTGCGGATCGCGCCGTAATTCTTCACGCTGGCGGCGATGTCGTCGGAGAGCGCCGCCAGCGCCGCGTAGACGGGCGGCGTGTCGAGCACCTTGGTCTTGAGCGCCTCCGTCACCGTCCGGCGCGCCGCCGCGGCGTCCGGCATCGGTGCACCCTGCGCGCGGGCGGAGAAGACCTGTCTCGCCGCCGTCGAGGCCTGCACGAAGGCGGGAGTCGTGTCGTCCGCCATGGTGCGGTTGAGCGCGTAGGCGGTCGGGGCGGCGCCGATCAGGATCAGCATGATCAGGCCCATGCCCTTCTGCCCATCGTTGCCGCCGTGGAAGAACGAGACCAGCGTGCAGGTGAGGATCAGCAGGCCGCGGATCCACGGGGGCGGGGGTGCCTCACCCTTGGGCGCCTCGTAGAGGTCCTTGCGGCGCACAGCGAATTTCAGCGTGCGCAGCAGCAGCGCGGCGAGCACGAAGCCGCAGACCGGCGAGAACAGCAGCGCTTTGAAGACGTTGAGCGCCTGGTTCCAGTCGACGCCCGCGGTGCCGTCGCCGCCGTTCATCAGCTGGTTGGCGAGGCCGACGCCGAGCACCGAGCCGATCAGCGCGTGGGATGAGGAGTTGGGCAGGCCGAAGGCCCAGGTCCCGAGATTCCAGAGGATCGCAGCCAGCAGGAGCGCGAAGATCATCGCGTAGCCCGCATGCGAGCCGACGTTGAGGATCAGCTCGACCGGCAGCAGCGTCACGATGGCGTAGGCCACGGCGCCCGAGGACAGCATCACGCCGAGGAAGTTGAAGAAGCCCGACCAGATCACCGCGACGAGCGGGGGCATCGAGTGGGTATAGATCACCGTGGCGACCGCGTTGGCGGTGTCGTGGAAGCCGTTCACGAACTCGAACGCCAGCGCGATCAGCAGGGCGAGGCCGAGCAACGCGAAGGCGCCGTAGGCCAGGGGTGCCTCGCCGACGGCGTTCATGTCGGCGATGAGGCTCACCACCGCGTAGCCGAGACCCGCCACCAGAACGAGCAGGAAGGCGACCACCCCGCCGAGATGCATCCCGTGATCGAGGCGCGGGCCGCCCGCGGACCGCCGTCCGGCCGCTCCCGAAGGCATCATGGCGGAATCGGACATGAATCCTCGCGCAGCACCTTCTCGATGGGAACCGGGAATTAGGAGGTGCCCATGACGGGCCGGTGACGCCGGCGCTCCCCGGACAGGCAACAACGGCTTTCGCCTCCCGGAGATCTGCTGCCGGCGCGCGCCGATCGATCCGTCCGGACCGTCCCCGCTCGGCCGGGACAGGGCGGATCGACCTTGGCGGCGCTCGCCCGGCCGTCGACGCGGCCGCGCCGGCTTGACGGCCGGCAATCGAAGTCATGCTGAATCAAAGATTAGGACTTGATGATATCTGTGTTGGCAAAGTTTATCGCCTGTTGCCACGAAGATACAGATGCAAAACTTGAGAAGTATGACTGAATTATGACAGATTATCGTGGGTATACTTGGCTAAAGCTTCCGCCCGCAGGCCGAAGGGTCGCGATGTGCGGGGGCTCGACATGTTGGTTCGATACGGGGTCTCGATCGCGGCCTTGGCGGTCGCGGCGTTCGGTCCGGGGGCGCAGGCCCAGACCGTCAACACCACGGCTTCGGACGTGAATGTCCTCAGTCTGCTGGCGCCGTATCTTCTGCTCAACTCGAGTGCGACCGGCCAGCAGACGCTGCAGCTCAACCTGTCGCAATCGGCGGCGGTCAACACCGGCGCCGGCCGGGCGCAGCAGGAACTTGCGATCAGCGACAAGAGCCTGCTCGGCTCGGCGAGCAACAACCTCTCCGCGGTGGGGCTCGGCACCTACGGCGTCGCTGCCAACCTCGCGGGCGGCCTGCCGGGGCAGACGCCGATCAACGGCCTTGTCCCGCAGCAGCTCGTCGGCGGCCTCGGCGCCCAGCTCGGCCCGATCTACCAGCGCGGTGTCGCGCAGGGGGCGAGCGGCCCCCTCGGCAGCGTCGTCAACCTGCTGGTGGGCGCCTACAGCGTCACGGGGAACAACCTCGGCGTCGCCAAGAACTACTTCGCCAACGGCGCGGCCAACAATCCGAGCGTGACCCCGGCCGGCTACGTAGCGGTCCCGGCCGTGCCCCCGGCCGGCTCCAGCCTGCCCACCGCCAACGGCCTGCCGAACACCACCAACAGCGTCTACGACCTCGCCTACAGCGTGACCAACACGCAGGCGGGACAGGACGTCTACGGCTCCTCGCGGCCCGTCCAGGCGGCGCCGGCCCGGTTCAACGTCTTCGACCCGTCGGCCCTCAACGGCATCGCCACCAACCCGTCCTTCCCGAGCGGGCACACCACCTACGCCTATACCGACGGCATCCTGCTCGCGATGCTGGTGCCGCAGCAGTACCAGAGCATGCTGGCCCGGGCCGCCGACTACGCCAACAGCCGCATCGCGCTGGGCGTGCACTATCCCCTCGACATCATCGGCGGCCGGGCGCTGGCCACCTACGACCTCGCCCAGGCGTTCACCAACCCGGCCTACATCAACAACGCCGCGGTGACCGGCACGGCGCTCAACCTGCCGACCCAGTTCGTCCAGGCGCAGGGCCAGATCCAGGCCTATCTCGCGGCCCAGTGCGGCAACACGGTCGCGGCCTGCGCGGGCAGCGCCGCCAACAGCGCGGGCAACCCCTACGTGCCCTCCGCGGCCAACCAGACCGCCTACCAGAGCCGCCTGACCTACGGCCTGCCGACCCTGTCCTTCGCCCAGGCGCCCCGCGAGGCGGCCCCCGCCGGCGGGCCGGACGCCTCCATCCTGCTCGCGCCCCTGTACGGCGGCTCGACCGCGGCGGCCCGGACCCTCGCGCCGAACGGCGGCCTCTACGGCCAGCTCGCGACGGGCACCATCAACCAGATCCTCGTGAACACCGAGACCAACGCACTCGCGGCCTTCTACGGAAGCCCGCTCAGCTACTGGAGCCGCATCGACCTCTATGCGACAGCCGGATACTTCGGGTCCGTCACCGGCACCCTGCGGATGGACCTCGGCGACCGTCTCGGCATCGACGTCGGCATCGGCCAGGGCGGCGCGCTCTACGCCAACGGCACCATCGCGGGCACCGCCTTCGTGGGGGCCGGCGGCCTCCTCGGCGGCACGGGCACGCTGGGCGGCATCAGCGCCCTGCCGGGCGGCACGGTCGCGCCGGGCCATTCCATCGGCGCGCTGGCCGTCACCGGCGCCGTCGCTTTCGCGCCGGGTTCGATCTATCAGGTCGAGGCCAACGCCGCCGGCCAGTCCGACCGGATCGCCGCCGGGGGCGCCGCCTTCCTGTCCGGGGGCACCGTACAGGTTCTGGCGGCCTCGGGCGCGTACAGCCCGCGCACCACCTACACCATCCTCTCCGCGGCCGGCGGCGTGTCGGGCCAGTTCGCCGGCGTGACCGCCAACCTCGCCTTCCTCAGCCCGGGCCTGCGCTACCGGCCCGGCGCGGTCGACCTGACGCTGACCCGCAACGACGTGGCGTTCTCCAGCAGCGCCACCAGCCGGAACGGCGCGGCCGCGGCCAATGCCGTCCAGGCGTCCGGCTCCGGCCGGCTCTACGACGCGGCGGTCGCGTTCACGTCCGGCGAGGCGGCGGGCGGCTTCCGGGCGCTCGCGGGCGATATCCATGCCGGCACCGTGTCCACCGCCTACGAGACGGCGTTCTTCGTCCGCGAGGCGGTGCTCGACCGCCTGCGCTGGGGCAACCCCGGCACGGGCCTGGATTACGGCACCCTGCCGTCCGCCTACGCGGCCGACCTGCCGGGCCGGCCGCCGGTGGTGGCGGCCGTGCCGGTCCGGACCCTCGATCCGCAGGTCTTCGGCCTCTGGGGCCAGGGCTTCGGGGCGTTCGGCACCGCCGACGGCGGCGGCAACGCGGCCGACCTGAACCGGCAGATCGCGGGCTTCGCCGCCGGCGCGGACCTGCGCCTGCCGGGCGGAATGCGGTTCGGCGTGGTCGGGGGCTACACCGAGGCGTATCTCGACAGCGCCGGCCGGCTCGGCGGCACGGGCGGTCTGGAAAGCGCCACGCTCAAGAGCGGGTTCGGCGGCGTCTACAGCGGCTATGAAGTCGGGTCGGTCTCGCTGCGGCTCGGCGCAGTCTACGCCGATACGGATACGCGCACCCGCCGCGTGGTCTTGTACGGCCTGTCCGACACCCCGACCGGGCACGGTGGCGGCCACACGGTGCAGGGCTTCGGCGAGATCGGCTGGAAGATCCCGCTGGCCGCGCCGGCCGCGGCTGTGCTGGTCTCCCAGGACGGAGCCGGCGCGATCGCGGTTCAGCCCGCGGCGGCCTATGTCGAGCCGTTCGTCGGCGCCGCCTATGTCGGCATCCGGCGCGACGCCTTCGTGGAGGCCGGGGGTGCCGCGGCGCTGACGAGTCTCGCGCGGGACTACGATCTCGGCGCGGCGACCGTGGGCGTGCGGGCGCAGACGAGCCTGGATCTGGGCCTGGGCCTGCCGGTGGCGGCGCGCGGGCTGGTGGGCTACCGGCGGGCGTTCGGGGACGTGGTGCCGGCGGCGCTGCTGCGGTTCGGCACGGGGCCGGCTTTCCTGAGCGCGGGCGTGCCGATCGACCGGGACGCCTTCGTGGCGGAGGTGGGACTCGACCTCGCGGTGGCGCCGAACGCGAGCCTGGGCGTGGCCTACACGGGCCAGACCGGCGCACGGGCGCAGGACCAGGCCGTGAAGGGCAACTTCACCTTTCGGTTCTGAGGAGCACCCGGCGGCCGCCTCTGTCACACGCCTGACGCGGTCCGGCCGCTAGCGGACCGGACCGCTCGCCTCTCGCTCGAGGGATCCGCATGATTGACGCCACGGTGCCGGCCCTGTCCCTCGGCGCGCTCCTGGCCCTCGTCCAGATCGGCAGCATCGCGGTCGCGGGCCGGCGCCTCGGCGGGGCGCCCGGCCGGAGCCCCGGACCGTCGCGCTTCCCGGCCGGCGCGCCCGTGTCCCTGGTCCGCCCGCTCCACGGGGTCGAGGCCTACAGCGAGGAGATGCTCACCCGGAGCTTCCGGCTCGATTATCCGTCCTACGAGCTGATCTTCTGCGTGGCCGATCCGGGCGACCCGATCCTCCCGATGGTCCGGCGCCTGATCGAGGCCCATCCGGAGGTGCCCGCCCGCCTGATCCTCGGCGACGAGCGGGTCAGCGCGAATCCGAAGCTGAACAACTGCCTGCGCGGCTGGCGCGCCGCCGCCCACGACTGGGTGGTGCTCGCCGATTCCAACGTCGCGATGCCGCCGGACTACCTCCAGCGCCTCCAGGCGGCGTGGCGGGACGACACCGGCCTCGTCTGCTCCGCGCCGGCCGGCGCCCGCCCGCGCAGCTTCATGGCCGAGGTGGAATGCGCCTTCCTCAATACCCTGCAGGCCCGCTGGCAATACGCCGCCGAGGCCTTCGGGCTGGGCTTCGCGCAGGGCAAGAGCATGCTCTGGCACAAGCCCTTTCTGGAGGCGCAGGGCGGCCTTCAGGCGCTCGCGGCCGAGATCGCCGAGGACGCGGCCGCCACCAAGCTGGTGCGCGCCGCCGGCAAGCGGGTCCACCTCGTGGCGAGTCCGTTCGAGCAGCCGCTCGGCCCGCGCGGCTTCCGCGAGGTCTGGGCGCGGCAGCTGCGCTGGGCACGGCTGCGGCGGGTGACCTTCCCGCTGTTCTTCGCCCCCGAGATCGGCAGCGGCGTCCTGCTGCCGGCCCTCCTCGTCGCCCTCTGGGCCGGCAGCCTCGCGGGCCTCGCCGGCGCTGCCGGCCTCGCCGCCCTGTGCTATGCCGCCGAGCACCGGCTCGCATTCCGCGCGGGCTGGCACCGTTCGCCCCGCATGCTGGCGGCCTTCCTGGCGCGCGACGTCCTGATCCCGGCGATCTGGCTCGGCGCCTGGATGCAGAGCGCCATCGTGTGGCGGGGCAACGCCATGGATGTGCGTCCCCGGCGGGCCGCCGATGCGCGTCCCTACGCGCCGACGGCCTGACCGCTCGACGATCGGAGGCCGAGACGTGTCGCGCCGCTACGCCCTCTATTGCCTGCCTGCCCCGGGCTCCCGGCTGGAAGCCTTCGGCCGGTCCGTCCTCGGCACCGACTCCGTCGCGGGGGCAGCGGTCCCGCACCCGGAGGGCTTGAGCGACCTCGCCGCCGTCACGGCGGGCGCCCGGGTCTACGGGTTCCACGCCACCCTCAAGGCGCCCCTGCGCCTCGCGACGGGCACCACGGAGGCGGATCTCGTCGCCGCCACCCGCGACCTCGCGGCCGCCCACCCGCCGGTGGCGGTCGGAAATCTGGTGGTCGCCGCCCTCGGGCCGTTCCTCGCCCTGGTGCCGGAGGCCCCGCCGCCGGGCCTGGGGCTCTTCGCCGCCGAGTGCGTCGCCGCCCTCGACCCGTTCCGCGCGCCGCTCACCGAGACCGAGCGGGCCAGACGCCGCCCGGAGCGCCTCGACCCGCGCGGGCGGGCGCTGCTGGCGCGCTGGGGCTACCCGTACGTGTTCGAGGCCTTCCGCTTCCACATGACCTTGACCGACGCCCTGCCGGAGGCGGAGCGCGACGCGTGGCACCGGCGCCTGTCCGAGGCCTATGCCGCCGCCGGGCCGGATCCCCTCGTGATCGACGCCGTCTGCCTCCTGACCCAGGACGGGTCGGGCTCGTTCCGGCTCCTGGCGCGCCTGCCCTTCGGAGAGGCCCGTGGTTGACCGCGCCCTCGGACTCGAACCCGCGATCGATCCCAGCGCCCGGGTCGTCGATGGCCGCCTCGGCCGCTACACGGAGGTCGGCGCCCGCACCCGCCTCACCGAGACGATCCTCGACGACTATTCCTACATCGGCCAGGATTGCGAGGTGATCTACACGACGATCGGCAAGTTCTGCTCGATCGCCGCCAGCGTGCGGATCAATCCCGGCAACCACCCGATGGAACGCGCGTCGCAGGCGCACTTCACCTACCGGGCGCACGCCTATTGGCCGGACGAGGCGGACGAGCCGGCCTTCTTCGACCGGCGCCGGTCGAGCCCGGTGGCGATCGGCCACGATGTCTGGATCGGCCATGGCGTCGTGGTGCTGCCCGGCCGCACCGTCGGCACCGGCGCCGTGGTGGGCGCGGCCGCCATCGTCACCCGCGACGTCGAACCCTATACGATCGTCGTCGGCAATCCCGCCAAGCCGGTCCGGCGCCGCTTTCCCGAAGGCGTCGCCGCGCGCCTGATGCGTCTGGCCTGGTGGGACTGGGATCACGAGCGCCTGCGCCGGGCGCTCCCGGATTTTCGCAGGCTGCCCATCGAAGCATTCCTGGAGAGATACGAAGATTAAGTCGGCTATCGAACTACAGTCGCTGCGCCGGCAAACTTAATCGACCTGTATTCGTCATCCAATCGTCGTGAAATCGGCGTTTAGCTGCGGCCATTCCCCGGCGGATGGTGGCATGCTGGTTATCGAGGGTCTCACGCGCCAATACGGCGACCGGCGCGCCGTCGACGGCGTGTCGCTCCGGATCGAGCCGGGGAGCTTCGTCGGCGTGATCGGCCGGTCGGGTGCCGGCAAGTCGACGCTGCTGCGCCTCATCAACCGGCTGGCCGACCCCACGTCCGGGCGCATCCTCCACGAGGGGCGGGACGTCACGGCCCTGCAGGGCCGAGCCCTGCGGGCGTGGCGCACCCGCTGCGCCATGATCTTCCAGCAGTTCAACCTCGTCGGCCGCCTCGACGTGATGACCAACGTGCTGATGGGCCGCCTCAGCCACGCGCCGAGCCACCGATCCCTGCTGCGCCTCTGGTCCGAGGAGGACCGCGCCATGGCGCTCGCGGCCCTGGAGAGCTTCGACATGGGCGAGTTCGCCGGCCAGCGGGCCGACGGCCTGTCGGGCGGGCAGCAGCAGCGTGTCGCCATCGCCCGCGCCCTCGTGCAGGAGCCCGAGATCCTGCTCGCCGACGAGCCCGTCGCCTCCCTCGACCCGCGCAACACCCGCTTGGTGATGGACGCGCTGGCCGAGGTGAACCGGCGCTACGGCATCACGGTCCTGTGCAACCTGCACTCCCTCGACCTCGCCCGCGCCTATTGCGACCGCCTCGTCGGCCTCGCGGCCGGCCGCGTCGTGTTCGAGGGCGGCCCGTTCGACCTCACCGAGGACGTCGCCCGCCGGCTCTACGGCCTGGAGGCCGGCGAGGTGCTCGATGATGCGGCCCAGCGCGAGGCCGAGCAGCGGGCGGCGATGCCGGGCCGGCCCGGCTTTGTGCCGGCCCGGCCGGTGCGCGAGGCCGCCCTCGGCGCCTGAACCGGGCCATCCGGCCCCAACACCAACGACGGATCGGGAAACGCCCGGCCGGCCCCGCGGCCGGCCGAACCCGCGACACACGCCGACACGAAGGACGACACGATGATCACCCGACGCACCCTCGCCGCCGCCGCGGCCCTCGCCCTCCTCGGCCTGCCGGCCGCCGCCCAGGACTGGAAGGCCCAGTACCCCGAGTTGACCCTGGGCGTGATTCCGGCCGAGAACGCCTCGGGCACGTCCGACCGCTGGGCGCCGCTCACCGCCTACCTGACCAAGACCCTCGGCGTGCCGGTGAAGCTGCGGGTGGCGAGCGACTACGCGGCCGTGATCGAGGGCCAGCGGGCCGGGAACATCCAGATTGCGTGGTACGGGCCGGCCTCCTTCGCGCGGGCCGTGATGACCGGCGTGAAGATCGAGCCGATCGTCAACCAGAAGCACGAGACCGGCGCCTCGGGCTACTATTCGGTGGTCTACGTGCTGGCTTCCAGCCCGTACAAGACGGTCGAGGATCTCAAGGGCAAGAACCTCGCCCTGGTCGATCCGAACTCCACCTCCGGCAACCAGGCGCCGCGCTTCTTCCTGAAGCGGGCGGGCTACGACGTCGAGAAGTTCTTCGGCAAGACCTTCTTCGCCGGCAGCCACGAGAACGCCGTGCTGGCGCTCACCCAGGGCACGGCCGACGCCGCCGCCAACCTGTGGAATTCCGAGACTGACACGATGGTCACCCGCATGGCCGCCAAGGGCATGCTCAAGAAGCCCGACGGGACGCCGATGCAGCAGTCGGACTTCCGGGTCGTGTTCAAGTCCGACTTCCTTCCGGAGGGACCCTTCGCCATGCTGGAGAGCCTGCCGGACGACCTGAAGGCCAAGATCCGCGCCGCCTTCGTGGCCCTGCCGAAGGCCGACAAGGCCGCCTTCGACCGGCTCTCCGACGGCAAGGACCAGGATCTCACGCCGGTGACCCTCAAGGATTACCAGCCGATCATCGACATGCTGCGGTTCAACGACGAGCAGCGCCGGAAGTCCTGATCCGGAGCCGCCGGACTTGCGCGGTCCGACACCCCTGTCGCCGGAGCGGGCAGCCGCCCTCTCCGGCCTCTACGCAGCGGCGACCGGCGCCGCCCGTCGCCGCACGCTGGCGAGCTTCGCCGTCGTGGCGCTGCTCGCCGTCGTGGCCGGGCTCGCCGCCGAGGTGCGGCCGCTGGTCTTCGCCGAGAACATCGGCAAGTTCACCGCCTACATCCGGCAGATCCTGCCGCCGATCGGCCTCGAGCACCCCCTCGAGGACGTCCGCGCCTGGTACTGGGGCCTGCCCAAGTGGCTCGGCCTGCTGGGCGAGACCCTGCTCATGGCCTATCTCGGGACGCTGCTCGGGGGGCTCGCGGGCTTCGCCCTCAGCTTCGTGGCCGCCGCCAACCTCGTGCGGTCGCGCCTGCTGCGGCTCGGCGCGAAGCGCCTCCTGGAGCTGTGCCGCACCGTCCCCGAGGTGGTGTTCGCGCTGATCTTCGTGATCGCCTTCGGCCTCGGCCCGATGGTGGGCGTGCTCGCCATCGCGATCCACACCACGGGGGCGCTGGGCAAGCTGTTCTCCGAGGTGGTCGAGAACATCGACATGCGTCCCGTCGAGGGCCTGTCGGCCTCGGGCGCCACCTGGGTCCAGACGGTGCGCTTCGCGGTGCTGCCGCAGGTGCTGTCGAACTTCGCCTCCTACGCGCTGCTGCGCTTCGAGATCAACGTGCGCGGGGCCGGGGTGATGGGCTTCGTCGGTGCCGGCGGCATCGGCCAGGAATTCCTCGTGGCGATCCGCAACTTCTACTACGCGGACGTGAGCGCGATCCTCGTGCTGATCATCCTGACCGTGTTCTGCATCGACCTCGCCACCGAGCGGGTCCGCCACCGGCTGATCGGCCCGGAGGCCGCCCGATGAGTGCGCGTCCCGAGGCCCTGCGGGCGGCGGCCCGGGCCGACCTTGCCCGCCTGCGCGCGCGCTATCCCGCGCAGTTCCGCACCGACTGGCCGGGACGGGCGCGACTGGCCGCCCTGCTCGTCGTCCTGGTCGGGCTCGCGGCGTTCGGCACCTGGCGCCTCGACTTCTCGGTGGCGCGGATCCTCCACGGGCTCGGGCGGCTCGGCACCTTCGCGGTGCTGATGCTGCCGCCCTCGCCGGAGGGCCAGTTCTGGACCTTCCTGCACGCGCTGGGCGAGACCCTCGGCATCGCCTTCCTGGGCACGCTGACGGCGGCGATCCTCGCCTTCCCGGTGGCGTTCCTGGCGGCCCGGAACGTCGTGCCGAACCCCTTCGCGCGGTTCGCCGTCCGCCGCGGCCTCGACGTGATGCGCTCGGTGGACGTGCTGATCTGGGCGCTAATCTGGATCAACGTCGTGGGCCTGGGTCCGTTCGCCGGGGCGCTCGCCATCGCGTGCTCGGATTTCGGGGCGCTCGGCAAGCTGTTCTCCGAGGCGATCGAGACCTGCGACAAGCGCCCCGGCGAGGGCGTCGTGGCCTCGGGCGGCTCGGCGCTCCACCGCATCCGCTTCGGCCTGATCCCCGGGGTGCTGCCGGTCTTGGCGAGCCAGGTCCTGTACTTCTTCGAATCGAACACCCGCTCGGCGACGATCATCGGCATCGTCGGGGCCGGGGGCATCGGTCAGTACCTCACCGAGCTGATCCGCGTGCTGGAACTGCAGCAGGTCGCCTTCTTGGTGCTGATGATCCTCGTGACCGTGGCGGCGATCGACTGGGTCTCGACCCGCCTGCGCCGGGCGATCATCGGGCCGGCGGCGCGCTGAACGAGGCCTCGTATCATACGGCTTCCGGTTAGCGCCCTCGGGTGACGGACCTCTCGGTCATCATGAGCGAAGCGAAATGACCCAGGGTCGCGCGACATCGGCCTTTGTCGCGCTGCCCTGGATTGCTTCGCTCCGCTCGCAAAGACGCTGTGCCGAGGCGGTCGCGCGGACGCCGCATCACTCCCCGATCACCAGCTCCACCCGGTCGGCGGCGAACAGGGTGCGGTTCGCCTGGATCGGCACGCCGGCGGGATCGACGTTGACGCTCGATACCGCGAGCACGACCCGCCCCGGCGCGATCTGGAGGCGCTGCGCCTCCGCGGCATCGGCCGGACGGGCGCGGATGCGCGTCGAGAGCCGGGTGTAGTCGTGGACGCCGCAGGCCGCGAAGGCCCGGGTGATCGAGCCGCGTTCGGCATAGGCCTCGGCGAAGCCCGCGAAGCGCGGCAGCGGCAGCCAAGTCAGCGCCGTCGAGAGCGGCGCGTCGTCCGCCCGGTGGACCGTCAGCAGCTCCAGGGTCGGTGCACCAGGGGGGAGGGCGAGGGCCGCTGCCTGCTCGGGGCCGGCCGCGATCGTGGCGGCTGTGATCAGGTCGCCCCAGGCCTCGCGTCCGGCGCCCGCGACGATCTCGGAGAACCGCGTGCGCGGCCCGATCGGGTAGGCGAGGGGCGCCTCCTCGACGAAGGTGCCCCGGCCCTGGCTGGCGCGCACGAGGCCGCTCTCGGCCAGCGCCGCGAGGGCGCGCCGCACCGTGTGCCGGTTCACCGCGAACCGCGCCGCCAGGGCGGCCTCGGCGGGCAGCTGTTGTCCCGCCGCGTAGCGGCCGGCCGCGATCTCGGCGGTCAGCGCGTCGGCGATCTGGCGCCACGCCGTCAGTCCCTCGCCCCGGACGAGACCGGGCGCCTGCTCCTGCGCATCCATCCTGTCATCCAAACTTCATTTGTGACCGGCACGCCAGTTGTCTATACACCTATACAACCGTGCGATGGAGGGATTCGCGATGACGACGAGCCCGAGGAAGCCGAGCCCCCAGGGCGAGGTCGCGGCGCGCCAGGCCGTGATGGCGCTCTGCGCCGAGGCGAGCCGGGCCGACCTGGAGGCGGCGCTGTCGACCCTGCGCAGCCCCGCCAGCGTGGATCTGCGGCCGCCGCAGACCGGGCTCGTGATGGCCACCGGCCGGATCGGCGGCGACGGGCGGCCGTTCAATCTCGGCGAGGTCAGCGTAACCCGGGCCGCGATCCGCCTCGCGGACGGGCCGCCCGGCTTCGCCTACCATCTCGGGCGCGACCGCACGAAGGCGCGGCTCGCCGCGATCCTCGATGCCCTCTGGCAGGATCCGGCCCGGCGCGCAGGCGTCGAGACCGCCCTGGAGGCCGCCGCCCGGCGGATCGAGGCGTCCCGGGCGCAGGCGGCCCGGCGCACCGCCGCCACCCGGGTCGACTTCCTGACCCTCGCCCGCGGGGAGGATTGAGCATGCTCGCACCCGGTTTCGCCGATCCCGTCCACGACGCCCAGGGGACGTTCCGTGCCGTGATGGACGCCCTCGCCCGGCCCGGCCGCGTCCGGCCCCTCGCTACGGGCCTCGCGCCGCCCGCGCCGCTGACGCCCGAGCTGGCCGCCATCGCCCTGGCGCTCACCGATGCCGACACGCCGGTCTGGCTCGATGCCGCCCTCGCCGAGGCACCGGAGGTCGCCGCCTACTTGCGCTTCCATACCGGCGCGCCACTCACCGAGGACCCGGCCGGGGCCGCCTTCGCGCTGGTCCGCGAGCCCGCCCGCTGCCCGCCGCTGGCCCGCTTCGCCCCCGGCACGCCCGCCTATCCCGATACGTCCACCACCCTGGTGTTCGCCCTCGACGCGATCCTGAAGGGCACGGGGCTGCACCTCGCCGGCCCCGGCATCCGGGGCGGCGCCCGCATGGCGCTGGCGCCCCTGCCGGACGGCTTCGCGGCGCAGCTCGCCGAGAACCGCGCTGACTTTCCGCTCGGCGTCGACCTGATCCTCACGGCCCCCGGCCGTGTGGCCGGTCTGCCGCGCTCCACGACGGTTACGGAGGCCTAGCCCATGTATGTGGCCGTCAAGGGCGGCGAGGCCGCCATCGACAACGCTCACAGGCTCCTCGCGGAGGTGCGCCGGGGCGATCCCGCCGTGCCGGAGCTGTCCGTGGCTCAGATCCGCGAGCAGATGGCGCTCCTCGTCGACCGGGTGATGACCGAGGGCTCGCTCTACGACCCCGACCTCGCGGCGCTCGCCCTCAAGCAGGCGCGGGGCGACGTGGTCGAGGCGGTGTTCCTGGTGCGCGCCTACCGGACGACGCTGCCCCGTTTCGGCGCCTCCGTGCCGGTGGAGACCGGCGCCATGGCGGTGGATCGCAGGATCTCGGCGACCTTCAAGGACCTGCCGGGCGGGCAGGTGCTCGGGCCGACCTTCGACTACACCCACCGGCTGATCGACTTCGCCCTCGCGGCCGAGGGTGCGGTGGAGCCCGCCGCCGAGGCCGAGCCCCGTGCCGATGCCGGGAGCTGCCCCCGGGTCACCGACATGCTGGGCCGGGACGGCCTGATCGAGGCCTCCCCCGCTGACGACGGCGCCCCCGTGGGCGACCTCACCCGCGAGCCGGTGGACTACCCCGCCGACCGGGCGCTGCGGCTCCAGGCCCTGGCCCGGGGCGACGAGGGCTTCATCCTGAGCCTCGCCTACTCGACCCAGCGCGGCTACGGCCGCACCCACCCGTTCGTCGGCGAGATCCGGGTCGGCACGGTGGCGGTGGAGTTCGTGCCCGAGGAACTGGGCTTCGCGGTGCCCCTCGGCCGGGTCCGGCTCACCGAGTGCCAGATGGTCAACCAGTTCAAGGGCGCCGGGGCGACCCCGCCCCAGTTCACCCGCGGCTACGGGCTGAGCTTCGGGCAGAGCGAGCGCAAGGCCATGGCGATGGCCCTGGTCGATCGGGCGCTGCGCGCGGAGGAACTGGGCGAGCCGGTGGCGAGCCCCGCCCAGGACCAGGAATTCGTCCTGGCCCATTGCGACAGCCTCCAGGCGACCGGCTTCGTCGAGCACCTGAAGCTGCCCCATTACGTCGATTTTCAGGCGGAGCTGGAGCTGGTCCGGCGCCTGCGGGCCGAGTTCGAGGCGACGTCCGACGCCAGCGAGATCCAGGAGGCCGCCGAATGAGCGCGACAGGGATGTCTCCTTTCCGTGGTGGCTCCGTTTCGCGGGAGCTTCCGGGCCGCGTACCGGATGACGCGCAGGTTCCCTCTCCCGTGCGGGAGTGGGACAGGGTGAGGGATGCGACCTCTCCGGACAGACCTGACCCCTCACCCCAACCCTCTCCCGAACGGGAGAGGGAGCCCGTTGCGTCCGTTCTCGACGCGGCAGGAGACGCACGCGGCTCCGGCTACAACTTCGCCTATCTCGACGAGGGCACGAAGCGGATGATCCGCCGGGCCATCCTCAAGGCCGTCGCGGTGCCGGGCTACCAGGTGCCCTTCGCCTCCCGCGAGATGCCGATGCCCTACGGCTGGGGCACCGGCGGCGTGCAGGTCACCGCGGCGATCCTCGGGCGCTCGGACGTGCTCAAGGTCATCGACCAGGGCGCCGACGACACCACCAACGCGGTCTCGATCCGCCGCTTCTTCGCCAGGACCTCCGGGGTGGCCACCACCACCCGCACCGCGGAGGCGACGGTGATCCAGACCCGCCACCGCATTCCGGAGACGCCGCTCACCGACGGCCAGACCCTGGTCTATCAGGTGCCGATCCCCGAGCCCCTGCGCTTCCTGGAGCCCCGCGAGACCGAGACGCGCCAGCTCCACGCGCTGGCCGAGTACGGCGCCATGCACGTGAAGCTCTACGAGGACATCAGCCGCCACGGGCACATCGCCACCACCTACGCGTACCCGGTGGAGGTGGCGGGCCGCTACGTGATGGACCCGTCGCCGACGCCGAAATTCGACAATCCCAAGATGGACGACTGCCCGGCGCTCCAGCTCTTCGGCGCGGGCCGCGAGCGGCGGATCTACGCGGTGCCGCCCTACACGCGGGTGCGCAGCCTCGATTTCGAGGACCACCCGTTCCGGGTGCAGCACTTCGATCAGCCCTGCGCCCTGTGCGGCGCCGAGGGCGTCTACCTCGACGAGATGCTGCTCGACGATGCCGGCCGGCGGATGTTCGTGTGCTCGGACACCGACCATTGCGAGGGGCGCCGCGCGGACGGCCATGTCGGCACGGGGGACGCGACATGAGCGACCTCACGGTCCGCCAGGCTGGACAGCCCGACCTTCCCGCGACCCTCGACCTCTACGCCGAGCTGAACGGCGGGCGGGTGGCGACCCTGGAGCAGGCCGGGGCGCTCCTCGACCGGCTCGCGGCCTATCCCGATTACGGGCTCCACGTGGCCGAACGCGACGGCGCGGTCGTCGGTACCTTCTGCCTCGTCATCCTCGACAACATTGCCCACTGGGGCACGCCCTCGGCGCTGGTCGAGAGCGTCGTGGTCTCGTCCCGGCACCGCGGCGGCGGTCTCGGCCGGGCGATGATGCAGGCGGCGTCCCGCCTCGCCGAGGCGCGGGGCTGCTACAAGGTCGCCCTGTCGTCGAACGTCGACGCCAAGCCGGCCCACGCCTTCTACGAGAGCCTCGGCTTCGAGCGCTACGGCTACAGCTTCCGCCTCGATCCCCCCTTCGTGCCGGACCTCGCTGAGGTGACCCGATGAGCGAATCCCTGCTTCAGGTCCGCGGCCTGACCAAGCGCTACGGCGCCCGCCTCGCCTGCGCCGATGTGTCGTTCGACCTCGTCCCGGGCGAGGTGCTGGCCATCGTGGGCGAATCCGGGTCCGGCAAGTCGACGCTGCTCTCCCTCATCGCCACCGAGCTGGCGCCCGATTCCGGGACGGTCGCCTACCGGATGCGCGACGGCGCGCTGTGCGACCTTGGCACCTTGAGCGAGGCCGGGCGCCGGGCGCTGATGCGCACCGAGTGGGGCTTCGTCCGCCAGGACGCGGCCCAGGGCCTGCGCATGGCGGTCTCGGCCGGCGGGAATGTCGGCGAGCGGCTGATGGGGCTCGGCGAGCGCCATTACGGCCGGATCCGCGCCCAGGCCCTCGACTGGCTCGGCCGGGTCGAGATCGCCGCCGATCGGATCGACGACCCGCCGACGCGCTTCTCCGGCGGCATGCGCCAGCGCCTGCAGATCGCCCGGAACCTCGTCACCGGCCCCCGCCTGGTGCTGATGGACGAGCCGACCTCCGGCCTCGACGTCTCGGTCCAGGCCCGGCTCCTCGACCTGATCCGCCGGCTCTCGGCCGAGCTGAGGCTCGCGGTGATCATCGTCACCCACGACCTCGCGGTGGCGCGGCTCCTCTCGCACCGGATCATGGTCATGCGCGCCGGCCGGGTCATCGAGACCGGCCTCACCGACCGGGTGCTCGACGATCCCGAGCACGCCTACACCCAGCTCCTCGTCTCCTCGGTGCTCGCCGCATGACCGCGCTCCTCACCTTCCAGGACGTCGCCAAGAGCTTCACCCTGCACCTGCGCGGCGGGATCGTCCTGCCGGTGGTGGGCGGCGTGAGCCTCGCGGTGGAGCCCGGCGAGTGCGTGGTGCTCGGCGGTCCCTCCGGTGCGGGCAAGTCCTCGCTGCTCAAGATGGCCTACGGCAATTACCGCTGCGATTCCGGCGCCATCCTGGTCCGCGACGGCGACGCCCTGGTGGATGTCGTCCGGGCCGATCCGCGGGCGGTGCTGGCCCTCAGGGCGCGGATCATCGCCTACGTGTCGCAGTTCCTGCGGGTGATCCCGCGGGTCTCGGCCCTCGACGTCGTCGAGGCCGCCGGCCGCGAGGGCGGATTGTCCGAAGACGCGGCGCGCGCGCGGGCCAAGACCCTGCTCGCCCGGCTGAACCTGCCCGAGCGGCTCTGGGTCCTGCCGCCCGCGACCTTCTCGGGCGGCGAGCAGCAGCGGGTCAATATCGCCCGGGGCCTGATCGCCGACCGGCCGCTGCTGCTCCTCGACGAGCCCACCGCCTCCCTGGACGCGGAGAACCGCGCCGTGGTGGCCGAGCTGGTCCGCGAGAAGCTGAAGGCCGGCGCCGGCGTGCTCGGCATCTTCCACGACAGCGAGATGCGCGACGCTGTGGCGACCCGGGTGGTCGATGTCACCCGCTTCGCGCCGCAAGCCCGGGCAGCCTGAGGATTTCACGATGGACGACTTCATCCTCGAGAACGCGACCCTGGTCCTGCCGGACCGGGTGCAGCGGGGCTGGCTCGCGGTCTCGGACGGGGCGATCGCCGAGATCGGCGAGGGCCGCCCGCCCGCCCGCGGCCTCGATTGCGGCGGCGACCACCTGATCCCCGGCCTGATCGAGCTGCACACCGACCATCTCGAGAGCCACTACGCGCCGCGCCCCAAGGTGCGCTGGCACCCGCTCGGCGCCGTGCTCGCCTACGATGCGCAGATCACCGCCTCCGGCATCACCACGGTGTTCGATTCGCTCCGCGCCGGCAGCGACCCGGACGGCAGCGGCCTCGGCTCCGAACTGGAGCAGCTCGCCGGCGCCATCGCCACCGCGCGGGCCGGCGACCTGTTCCGGGCGGAGCACTTCACGCACCTGCGCTGCGAACTGCCCTCCACGGACGTGCTCGACACGGTCGCGGCCTTCACGGCCCGCTACCCCGTCGGCCTGATCTCGCTGATGGACCACACCCCGGGCCAGCGGCAGTTCCGCGACATGGAGAAGTACTACACATACGCGACCCGCGGCGGCCGGCCCATGGAGGAGATCCGCGCCAACACCGAGCGCAAGTTCCGCGACGGCCGGGCGCTGAACGCGAAGAACCGCCCGGCTCTCGTCCAGTTCGCCCGCGAGATGGGCATCCCGCTGGCGAGCCACGACGACACCACCCTGGCCGATGTCGACCTCGCGGTCGGCGAGGGCGTGCGGCTCGCCGAGTTCCCCACCACCCGCGAGGCGGCCGAGGCCGCGCACGGGCAGGGACTCACCGTGATGATGGGGGCGCCGAACCTGATCCGCGGCGGCTCGCATTCCGGCAACGTCGCGGCGTTGGCGCTGGCGGAAGCCGGGCACCTCGACATCCTGTCGTCGGACTACGTGCCGGCGAGCCTCTTGATGGCGGCCTTCCTGCTGCCCGAGCGGGCGCCCGCGATCACGCTGCCCGAGGCGCTCGCCACCGTGACGGCCAACCCCGCCCGCGCCACCGGCCTGACCGACCGCGGCGCCCTGGCGCCCGGGCTGCGCGCCGACCTCGTGCGCGTGCAGCGGGCCGAAGGCGTGCCGGTGGTCCGCGAGGTCTGGCGCGCCGGCCGGCGGGTCGCCTGATGCCGGGCTGCCTCGTCCTCGTGGTCGGCCCGAGCGGCGCCGGCAAGGACACGTTGATCCGGCTGGCCCGGGCGGCCCTGGCCGACGATCCGCGCTACGTCTTCCCGCGCCGCCTCGTCACCCGGCCGCCCTCGGCGGACGAGGACAACGACGAGATCGACGCCGTCGCCTTCGCCGAGGGCTGCGCGGCAGGCCGCTTCACCCTGAGCTGGCACGCCCACGGCCTCGGCTACGCCCTCCCGGCGGAGGCCGGAAGGCGCGCCGCCGGCGGCTCTGTGGTGATCTGCAACGTCTCGCGCCGCGTCGTCGCGCAGGCGCGCAGAACCTGCCCGCGGGTGAGCGTCGTGGAGGTCACGGCGCCGCCCGAGATCCTGGCGCAGCGCCTCGCCGCCCGGGGCCGGCCCCAGGACGGCGACCTCGCCGCGCGTCTCGCCCGCGCGGGCGGCGTCACCGCGGATCTGACGATCCTCAATACCGGCGCACCGGATGAAGCCGCGGCGAAGCTGGTCGCGCATCTGCGCGCCTGCTGACGGGGCACTTTCGATTCGGGATGCGCTGTTCACGCCGATCGGCCCGCCCCGCGGGCTGACCATGTCGCGCCGATGCAGACACGAAAAAGGGTGGGCGCCGCTGCCGGCACCCACCCTGATTGCAATCCGCCGGGGACGATCCCGACGCGGCAGGCCTTAGAGGCCGCCAAACTTGTAGTTGAAGCCAGCGCGAACGATGCTGCCCTCGGTGCGGAAGCGCGAGATGTACGACCCGGTGCCCACGCCCGGGACCGCGCCGACGAGCACGTTCTGGCTGCCGAGATCGTAATGCAGGTACTCGGCCTTCACGGTGATGGCGTCGTACTTGATGCCGATGTAGCGGCCGAGCGCGAAGGTGTTCAGAAAGCTGTCGGTCGGAAGGGCGAACTCGATGCCGCCGCCATAGGCGTAGCCGATCTTGAAGTCGTCGTAGCGGCCGGCAAACTGCAGGCGGCCGCCGGGGGTGTAGAAATTGGCGTCGTGGAAGACGTTGCCGTAGGCGAGACCGCCCATCCCGTAGACCATGACCCGGTCGAAGGCGTAGCCGACGCGGCCGGTCAGGGTGCCGAGCCAGTCGAGGCTCTGGCGGAACTGGCTGATGTTCGGCGGGCCGCCGGCGACGTTGCCGGTGCCGAGGACGACCCGGTTCTTGGTGATGTCCGTCCAGTCGATGCTGTTGGCCAGACCGACGACGATGCCGGAGCCCGGCGTGAACTGGTAGTTGTAGCCGGCGGTGCCGCCGATGTTGGCGAAGCCGTCCTGCGAGGTCGAGGTCAGGAACGGCCGGCGGCCGAGGGCGACGTTGTTGGCGTTGCCCGGCAGGACGCCGACGGTGGAGATTCGCTCACGGTCGGTGAAGGTGTAGGCCGTCTCGAGACCGCCGTAGAAGCCCGTCCAGGTGAAGACCGGCACCGGCGTGAAGACCGGCGGCGGCGCGGCGCGGCGCGGCAGATCGGCAGCGGAGGCGGCCGTCGAGACCAGCGCCGTCGCGGCAGTGGCGAGGAGGAACTTCTTGATCATGGCGGGGTCCGAGGTGCTGCGTTGTTGGTCGCAGTTAAGCTCGGCCGCAGGAATCGCGCTATGCCCGCAATGCCACAGTGTGTCGCGAAAGCGTCCCCGATATTCCCGGAGACTGATGTTTCCAAGTTCACGATTCGCCGCCGCGGCTTGACAGTCGAACCTGCGGTCGGGCGCCTCCGACAGGCTGGAGCTTGATCCCTGGCGGCCGAGCCTCTAAGCGGACCCCGCTTTTCGCCCCGTTCCGAGTTCGGGGCGGTCGAGTAGATCCGGGGCACCGATCCGGTCCCCGCCGCAGGAACGGGAATCATGGGCAAGGAAAAGTTCTCCCGCACCAAGCCRCACTGCAACATCGGCACGRTTGGGCACGTTGACCACGGCAAGACGTCCTTGACGGCGGCGATCACGAAGGTTCTTGCGGAGACGGGCGGGGCGACGTTCACGGCCTACGACCAGATCGACAAGGCTCCGGAGGAGAAGGCGCGCGGGATCACGATCTCGACGGCGCACGTGGAATACGAGACGGCCAACCGGCACTACGCGCACGTGGATTGCCCGGGCCACGCCGACTACGTGAAGAACATGATCACGGGCGCGGCGCAGATGGACGGCGCGATCCTGGTGGTGTCGGCGGCCGACGGCCCGATGCCGCAGACCCGCGAGCACATCCTGCTGGCCCGTCAGGTCGGCGTTCCGGCGCTGGTGGTGTTCCTCAACAAGGTCGACATGGTCGACGACGAGGAGCTGCTGGAGCTGGTCGAGCTTGAGGTGCGCGAGCTTCTGTCGAAGTACGACTTCCCGGGCGACGACATCCCGATCACCAAGGGCTCGGCGCTGATGGCGCTGGAGGACAAGGAGCCGAAGATCGGCAAGGAGGCGGTGCTGGCGCTGATGGCGACGGTGGATGCCTACATCCCGCAGCCGGAGCGCCCGATCGACCTGCCGTTCCTGATGCCGATCGAGGACGTGTTCTCGATCTCGGGCCGCGGCACGGTGGTGACGGGCCGGGTCGAGCGCGGGATCGTGAAGGTCGGCGAGACGGTGGAGATCGTCGGCATCCGCGACACGCAGACCACGACGGTCACCGGCGTCGAGATGTTCCGCAAGCTGCTCGACCAGGGTCAGGCGGGCGACAACGTCGGCGTGCTGCTGCGCGGCACGAAGCGCGAGGACGTGGAGCGCGGCCAGGTCGTGTGCAAGCCCGGTTCGGTGAAGCCGCACTCGAAGTTCAAGGCCGAGGCGTACATCCTGACCAAGGAGGAGGGTGGCCGTCACACGCCGTTCTTCACGAACTACCGGCCGCAGTTCTACTTCCGCACGACGGACGTGACCGGGATCTGCACGCTGCCGGAGGGCACCGAGATGGTGATGCCAGGCGACAACGTGACCATGGACGTGGCGCTGATCGTGCCGGTGGCCATGGAGGAGAAGCTGCGCTTCGCCATCCGCGAGGGCGGCCGCACCGTCGGTGCCGGCGTCGTCGCCGCCATCAACGATTGAGCTCGAGAAAGCATCCTTAGCAGGGCGCGGCGGGGTCCAGGCCCCGCACACCCCGCCGTCCCTCTCAAGGTTCCAGGATCATGAACGGTCAGAACATCCGTATTCGCCTGAAGGCGTTCGATCACCGCATCCTCGATGCGTCGACCAAGGAGATCGTCTCCACGGCCCGGCGCACCGGCGCGACCATCCGGGGTCCGATCCCGCTCCCGACGCATATCGAGAAGTTCACCGTGAACCGCTCGCCGCACATCGACAAGAAGTCGCGCGAGCAGTTCGAGATGCGCACGCATAAGCGTGTGCTCGATATCGTCGATCCGACGCCGCAGACCGTGGACGCGCTGATGAAGCTCGACCTCGCCGCCGGCGTGGACGTGGAGATCAAGCTCTGAGTCCGCTGAGGACTTAGAGCTTACCGTTTCATCGCGCGAGGGAGAGAACCTATGCGCTCAGGCGTCATCGCACAGAAGGTCGGCATGACCCGCGTCTTTACGGACGCGGGGGAGCATGTCCCCGTCACGGTGCTCAAGATCGACCAGTGCCAGGTGGTTGCCCACCGCACCGTCGAGAAGAATGGCTACGTTGCGCTGCAGGTCGGCGTCGGCAAGGCCAAGGTCAAGAACGTCTCGGCCGCCGAGCGGGGCCGCTTCGCGGTCGCCAAGGTCGAGCCGAAGAAGAAGCTCGCCGAGTTCCGCGTTTCCGAGGACGCGCTGATCCCGGTCGGCGCGGAGATCACCGCGGACCACTTCATCCCCGGACAGTTCGTGGATGTCACCGGCACCACGACCGGTAAGGGCTTCGCGGGCGGTATCAAGCGCTGGAACTTCGGCGGCCTGCGCGCCACCCACGGCGTGTCGATCTCGCACCGCTCGATCGGTTCGACCGGCGGGCGTCAGGATCCGGGCAAGACCTTCAAGAACAAGAAGATGCCGGGTCACCTCGGCGTCGAGCGGGTCACGACCCAGAATCTCCGTGTCGTGCGCACCGATCCCGAGCGCGGCCTGATCCTGGTCGAGGGCGCGGTTCCGGGCGTGGCCGGCGGCTGGATCCAGATCCGCGACGCGGTGAAGCGCAAGCTGCCCGCCGACGTTCCGCTGCCGGGCAAGTTCCGTGAAAACGGCGCGTCCGCCCCGGCTCCCGAGGCCGCTGCGGCTGAGGAGACCGCGTGATGAAGCTCGATATCACCACTCTCGACGGCGCCGGCGCCGGTTCGGTCGAGCTGAATGAGGCCATCTTCGGCCTTGAGCCTCGCGCCGACCTGCTGCAGCGCATGGTCCGCTGGCAGCTCGCCAAGCGTCGCGCCGGCACTCATGCCGTGCAGAACCGCTCAGACGTGAACCGGACCCGCAAGAAGCTGTACAAGCAGAAGGGCACCGGTAATGCCCGCCACGGCGCGGCCTCGGCGCCGCAGTTCCGCGGCGGCGGCCGGGCCTTCGGTCCCGTGGTGCGCGACCACAGCCACGACCTTCCCAAGAAGGTCCGTGCCCTGGCCCTGCGCCACGCGCTCTCGGCCAAGGCCAAGGCCTCGACCCTAATCGTCGTCGACGACATCAAGATCGAGGATCACAAGACCAAGGGTCTCGTCGAGCGGTTCGGCAAGATGGGCCTGTCGAACGCGCTGATCATCGGCGGGGCCGAGGTCGACGTGAATTTCGGTCGGGCTGCCCGCGCCATCCCGCAGATCGACGTGCTGCCCGTGCAGGGCATCAACGTCTACGACATCCTGCGCCGCGACACGCTCGTCCTGACGAAGGCCGCCGTCGACGCGCTGGAGGAGCGTTTCAAATGAGTGCCGATCCGCGCCACTACGACATCATCGTCTCCCCGGTCATCACCGAGAAGGCGACAAACCTGACCGAGCAGAACAAGGTCGTGTTCCGGGTCGCCCCCAAGGCGACCAAGCCTCAGATCAAGGAGGCCGTGGAGAAGCTGTTCGACGTCAAGGTCACGGCCGTGAACACCCTTGTCACCAAGGGAAAGAAGAAGATTTTCCGCGGCCTCCGCGGACAGCGCTCCGACGTGAAGAAGGCGATTGTGACCCTGGCCGAGGGCCACACGATCGACGTCACGACCGGGCTCTGAGGACGGGTTTTAGGGATCCAAGCCGATGGCCTTGAAGACATTCAAACCGGTCACGCCGAGCCTGCGCCAGCTCGTGCTCGTCGACCGCCGTGAGCTCTACAAGGGCAAGCCGGTGAAGGCGCTGACGGAGGGCAAGTCGTCCTCCGGCGGCCGCAACAATTTGGGCCGCATCACCGTCCGCTTCCGCGGCGGTGGCCACAAGCGCGTCCTGCGCAACGTCGACTTCAAGCGGCGCGAGCAGCTCGGCGTCGCCGCCACGGTGGAGCGGATCGAGTACGATCCGAACCGCACGGCGTTCATCGCGCTGATCAACTTCCCCGATGGCAAGCAGAGCTACATCCTGGCCCCGCAGCGCCTGCAGCCGGGCGACAAGGTGGTGGCCGGCGAGAGCGTCGACATCAAGCCGGGCAACGCTGCGCCGGTCGGTTCGATGCCGGTGGGCACGATCGTCCACAATGTCGAGCTGAAGATCGGCAAGGGCGGCGCGATCGCCCGCTCGGCGGGTAACTACGCGCAGATCGTAGGCCGCGACCAGGGTTACGTGACCCTGCGCCTGAACTCGGGCGAGCAGCGCCTGGTTCACGGCCAGTGCTTCGCCAGCGTCGGCGCGGTCTCGAACCCGGACCACATGAACATCTCGCTCGGCAAGGCTGGGCGCAACCGTTGGCTCGGCAAGCGCCCGCACAACCGTGGCGTTTCAATGAACCCGGTCGACCATCCACACGGCGGCGGCGAGGGTCGCACCTCGGGCGGCCGCAACCCGGTCACGCCCTGGGGCGTGCCCACCAAGGGGAAGAAGACCCGGTCCAACAAGCGGACCGACGTGTTCATCCTGTCCAGCCGCCACAACCGCAAGAAGTAATCGCTATGGCACGCTCTCTCTGGAAGGGGCCGTTCGTCGACGGCTACCTCTTCAAGAAGGCCGAGGCGGCGCGGGGCTCCTCGCGCTCCGAGGTCATAAAGATCTGGAGCCGCCGCTCCACGATCCTCCCGCAGTTCGTCGGGCTCACCTTCGGTGTGCACAACGGGCAGAAGCACATCCCGGTCTACGTCACCGAGGAAATGGTCGGGCATAAGTTCGGCGAGTTCTCGCCGACCCGCACCTTCCCGGGCCACGCGGCCGACAAGAAGGCGAAGAGGCGCTGAGATGGGCAAGCAAGCCACCCCCCGCGCGCTCCCCGAGAACGAGGCCAAGGCCGTCGCGCGCATGCTGCGCGTCAGCCCGCAGAAGCTCAACCTCGTGGCGCAGATGATCCGCGGCAAGAAGGTCGACACGGCGCTCGCCGAGTTGCAGTTCTCGCGCAAGCGGATCTCAACCGAGGTCAAGAAGTGCCTCGAGAGCGCCATCGCCAATGCCGAGAACAACCACGATCTGGACGTGGACGACCTAGTCGTCTCCCAGGCCTTCGTGGGCAAGGCGCTGGTTCTCAAGCGCTTTCACGCCCGCGCCCGCGGCCGCGGCGCGCGTATCCTGAAGCCCTTCTCGAACCTCACCATCGTGGTTCGCGAAGTCCGCCAGGCCGAAGCGGCCTGAGGAGGATCTGATGGGCCAGAAAGTCAATCCGATCGGTCTCCGGCTCGGCATCAACCGGACCTGGGACTCCCGCTGGTTCGCCAACAAGGGCGACTACGCGAAGCTCATGCACGAGGACGTCGCGATCCGCGCCGCCCTCATGAAGCAGCTGAAGCAGGCGGCGGTCTCCAAGATCGTCATCGAGCGCCCGCACCGGAAGTGCCGGGTCACCATCCACTCGGGCCGTCCGGGCGTGGTGATCGGCAAGAAGGGCGCGGACATTGAGAAGTTGCGCAAGCTCGTCGGCACGATGACTAAGGCCGACGTGACCATCAACATCGTCGAGGTGCGCAAGCCCGAGATCGATGCCACCCTGGTGGCCGACTCGATCGCCCAGCAGCTCGAGCGCCGCGTCGCCTTCCGGCGCGCCATGAAGCGGGCCGTTCAGTCGGCCATGCGTCTGGGCGCCGAGGGCATCCGGATCAACTGCTCGGGCCGTCTCGGCGGCGCCGAGATCGCTCGCCAGGAATGGTACCGCGAGGGTCGCGTCCCGCTGCACACGCTGCGCGCCGATGTCGATTACGGGACCGCCACGGCGTTCACGACCTACGGCACCTGCGGCATCAAGGTGTGGGTGTTCAAGGGCGAGATCCTCGAGCACGACCCGATGGCCCAGGACAAGAAGGCCCAGGAAGAGGGCGGCCGCTCCGGCGGACGCCGTGAGCGCGATGGCGAGGGCGGCCGCGAGCGCGGACGCCGCGAGCGCGAGCACGCGTAAGGTAGGAAGCCATGCTGCAACCGAAAAAGACCCGCTTCCGCAAGCAGTTCAAGGGCCGCATCCACGGTGCGGCCAAGGGCGGCTTCGAGCTGAACTTCGGCCAGTTCGGCCTGAAGGCGGTGGAGCCCGAGCGCGTCACCGCCCGCCAGATCGAGGCGGCCCGCCGCGCGATCACCCGCGAGATGAAGCGTCAGGGCCGTGTCTGGATCCGGGTTTTCCCGGACGTGCCGGTCTCGTCGAAGCCCACTGAAGTCCGCATGGGCTCCGGTAAGGGCGCCCCGGATTACTGGGCTGCGCGCGTGCATCCCGGTCGGATCATGTTCGAGGTCGACGGCGTTGCCGAGAACATCGCCAAGGAGGCGCTCCGCCTCGGCGCCGCGAAGCTCCCGATCCGCACGCGGGTCGTCCAGCGCATCGCCGACTGAACGGAGGATATCGTGAAGTCGACCCAGAGAGTGTCTGATCTGAAGGCGTTGTCGCCGGATCAGTTGAATGACGAGTTGCTGAACCTCAAGAAGGAGCAGTTCAACCTGCGCTTCCAGGGGGCCACCGGCCAGCTCGAGAACGTCGCTCGCGTCCGTGAGGTCCGACGCGACATCGCCCGTGTCCGGACGTTGCAGCGCGCCAAGACGCTGCAGCAGCCCAAGAGCTGACGCGGGCCTCTAGGAGAACACCATGCCGAAGCGCATCCTTCAGGGCACCGTCGTCAGCGACAAGGGTGAGAAGACCATCGTGGTGAAGGTGGAGCGTCGCTTCACGCACCCGGTGATGAAGAAGACCGTGCGTCGCTCGAAGAACTACCACGCGCACGACGAGGCGAATGTCGCCAAGGTCGGGCAGACGGTGTTCATCGAGGAGTGCCGCCCGTTCTCGAAGACCAAGACCTGGAAGCTGGTCGAGGGCGACGTGGCCCAGGCCCCCGAGGCTGGCGAGGCCGCCTGATCCTGGGGCTGCGGCAGGCGCGGTCTTCCGCATCCGCCCGGTCTCTGTCGATCCGGTTGCCGAGCGGCATGCGCTCCTGAGCGCTTGGGTGACGGCAACACCAGGGTCGAACGACGAACGCCCGGAAGCAGTTCGGCTCACCCGAGTCGGATTCGCTCCGGGCGTCGTCGTTTGCGCGTTCGCCGTCAGGGGCCGGGGCTTCTCGAGGCGGAATGCCCGCCGCGGTTGGCGCGGCTGCGTCCAGAGGCGTTGCAGCGATGCCGGTGCTCCGGTTCGGCGCGACCTAGGGTGTTGCCGCCGCGCGGTTGGCCCCCGTTGCTGCATCCAGTTGCTGCATCCAGCCGCGAATGCGACGGGCGGCGGTCCCGGCGCAAAGCGAAACCCCCTCCGCGACCCTCAGGTCCCGGAAGGGGTTGCGACCGCCTTCAATGCTTGGCGATCCGGGTCGTCGACGGGTTCGGCCGCGAGCGCCTAGGCGTCGCCCTCTTCGAGATCGTCGGCCGTCGGCGTTGCGTTCTCCAGGATCTTCTCGGCCACCAAGCCGGAATTCTGCCGGATCGAGGCCTCGATCTTGGACGCAATCTCCGGGTTGTCGCGCAGGAAGCCCTTCGAGTTCTCGCGACCCTGGCCGAGGCGCTGGCTATTGTACGAGAACCAGGCGCCGGACTTCTCGACGATGCCGGCCTTCACGCCGAGATCGATGAGTTCGCCGACCTTCGACACGCCCTCGCCGAACATGATGTCGAACTCGACCTGCTTGAACGGCGGCGCGACCTTGTTCTTCACCACCTTGACGCGGACCTGATTGCCGATCGCCTCGTCGCGATCCTTCAGGGTCGAGATCCGGCGGATGTCGAGGCGCACGGAGGCGTAGAACTTCAGGGCGTTGCCCCCCGTGGTCGTCTCCGGGCTTCCGTACATCACGCCAATCTTCATCCGGATCTGGTTGATGAAGATCACCATGCAGTTCGACCGCGAAATCGAGCCGGTGAGCTTGCGCAGGGCCTGGCTCATCAGGCGTGCCTGGAGTCCGGGCTGACTCTCGCCCATCTCGCCTTCGATCTCAGCCCGCGGCGTGAGCGCGGCCACCGAATCGACCACGAGGACGTCGATGGCGCCGGACCGCACCAGCGTGTCGGTGATCTCCAGGGCCTGCTCGCCCGTGTCGGGCTGCGAGATCAGCAGGTCATCGAGGTTGACGCCGAGCTTGCGGGCATAGACGGGGTCGAGGGCGTGCTCGGCATCCACGAAGGCGCAGACACCGCCCTTCTTCTGGGCCTCCGCTATCGTGTGCAGTGCCAGCGTGGTCTTGCCGGAGGATTCGGGACCGTAGATCTCGATCACGCGCCCGCGCGGCAGGCCCCCGACGCCCAACGCGATGTCGAGCCCGAGGGAGCCGGTGGAAATGGTCTCGACCTCCTGGACCTTGTCGTTCTTGCCGAGCCGCATGATCGAGCCTTTGCCGAAGGCGCGCTCGATCTGGGCCAGGGCGGCGTCAATGGCCTTGGACTTGTCCTTGTCCACCGGGGGCATGTCGACCACTTTCAATGCGGGCTGGGCCATCTGGCGGGCTCCTTATGAAGGGGTTGGGCGCAGTTCACAACGCGCGCCAACACCCGCTTTGTGTACCTGTTTTGTTCTCTTTCGGCAAGGGCCGGTGGGTGGTTTCCCGCGGAGAGCGGGTGGCACGGGCTCCGCACGAGCCCGCGCCGTTCCGAAGGGTTCGGGCGCGCCCGTCCCTCAATCGGCCATGGTCTTCTTGACGGTCTCGACCAGCTGCTTGAGGCTGAAGGGCTTGGGCAGGAAGTTGAAGGTCTCGCCCTCCGGCAGGTTCTTGCGAAACGCATCCTCGGCGTAGCCGGAGACGAAGATCACCTTCAGGTCGGGCTGGTGCTTGCGGACCTCCCGCAGGAGGGTCGGTCCGTCCATCTCGGGCATGACCACGTCCGAGACCACGAGGTCGATCGGCTGGCTGCCTTCGCGGACGATGGCCAGCGCCTCGAGGCCGGAGGCGGCCTCCAGCACGGTGTAGCCACGGGCCGAGAGCGCCCGGCTGTTGACGGCGCGGACGGGGTCCTCGTCCTCTACGAGGAGGATGGTCCCCTGCCCCGTATGATCGGCCGCGGGCTTGCGCGGCGCTGGCTTCTCGCTCTTGGTCGCGGTGCCGGGCGCCGCGCCGGGCTCGCCAGGCTTGGCGTCCGACTTCGGCGAGGCGGCGATCGCCGTGAGGGGCTCCGCCCGCGGCAGGGTGGTGTCGGAAGGCAGGGACGGCACCTCCTCGGGCTCCGCCACGGGCACGTGCCGCGGCAGGTAGATCCGGAACGCCGTCCCCTCCCCGATCTTCGACTGCACGTCGATGGTGCCGCCGGATTGCTTGACGATGCCGAACACCGTCGACAGGCCGAGTCCCGTGCCCTTGCCGATCTCCTTGGTGGTGAAGAACGGCTCGAAGATCTTCTCCATCAGCTCGGGCGGGATGCCCTGGCCGGTATCGCGCACCTCGATCAGCACATGGTCGCCAGCCGGCGCCCCGCCACGTCCCTCGGCGCCGCTGGCTGCTCCCGGATCGGTGACGTTCTCGGTGCGGATCATCAGCTTGCCGCCCTCCGGCATGGCGTCCCGGGCGTTGACCGCGAGATTGACGATCACCTGCTCGAACTGGTTGACGTCGGCCTTCACCGGCCAGACCTCGCGGCCGTGCTTCAATTCGAGGGCGACGCGCTCGCCGAGGAGGCGCTTGAGCAGGAGCGTGAGTTCGGAGAGCGCCTCCCCGACGTTCATCACCTCCGGGCGCAGGGTCTGACGGCGGGAGAACGCCAGGAGCTGGCGGACGAGGCCCGCCGCCCGGTTGGCGTTCTGCTTGATCTGCATGATGTCCTGGAACGCCGGATCGGTCGGCCGGTGGCTCGCGAGCAGCAGGTCCGAGTAGCCGATGATCGCCTGCAGCACGTTGTTGAAATCGTGCGCGATGCCGCCTGCCAGCTGGCCCACCGCGTTCATCTTCTGGGCCTGGGCGACCTGCTGCTCCAGCTGCCGCTGCGCCGTCGTGTCGAGGGCGTACAGGATCACCCGCTCGGCTTCGTCGGTCTGCTGTCCCGGATCGCCGCCGTCGGCCGGGCTGAGCCAGACCCGGGCCGAGCGGCCGCCCGGTCCCGACAGCTGGACCTCGATGGGTTCCGGATCGGTCCGGCCGCTCGCCGCACGGGCGAGCCCGGCCTCCAGGGCGGTGCGGTCGGCCACCGAGTCGCCGACGTTCGGCTCGACCCGGGGCGTGCCCTCCCCGTCGAGGGCGCCGTCGTCGGCCTGGCGCGGCACGGTTCCGAACAGCCGGGTGAACGAGGCGTTCGCCCGGGCGATGCAGCCGGCGCGGTCGAGGGTCGCGATCGCGATCGGCGAGTTGTTGAGGAAGCGGGCGAGGCGCACCTCGGCGGCGCGCTGCGGCTCGTCGGTCTCGGCCCCGGCCGACCGGTTGATCACGAAGGTCCGCGACGACCCGGGCTTGCCGTCCTTGCCGAAGGCGACCCGATGATAGAGCCGCACCGGCAGGGTGTGGCCGTTGCGGCGGCGCAGGTCGAGGTCGAAGCGGTCGGTCCGCACCTCGCCCGGCAGGCCTGCGGTCCGGACGAGGACGTCCGCCTCCGGGGCGATCTCGGTCAGATGCGGGCCGCCGGGGCCGACGCTGGCGAGGTCGTAGCCGAGCCAGGCCGCGAGGGTCGCGTTCATGTAGACGATGGCGCCGGCCGGATCGATCGACAGGAAGCCCGCTGGGGCGTGGTCGAGGTAGTCGATGGCGTGCTGGAGTTCCTGGAAGACGTTCTCCTGCCGCTCCCGCTCGGCGGTGATGTCGGCCACGGTCCAGAGCGAGGCGGCCCGGCGTGGACGGGCGAGCGGCCGCACCGAGACCCGGTACCACCCGAAGCCGCGATCGCCGGCTGTCGGCCCGAGCGGCGGCGACATCCGGACCTCCTCGGTATGGGCGCGGGCGTCGCGCGAGGCCTGCGACAGGCGATAGACGGCCTCAGAGACCTCCGGGGAGCCGACGAGGATGCGTTCCACCGGCACGAGGTTGGAGAAGGTGTTGCCGCTGGCGATCCGCAGATAGGCCTCGTTGGCGTAGATCAGGCGGCCTCCTTCCTCGACGACGAGCTGCCCGTCGGGCGAGGCATCGACGATGCCCTTGGTGATGTCGTCCCGGGCGGCGCTGCCGCTCAGCTGCAGCGCCCCGATGGCGAGGGCGAACAGGAAGAACACGCCCGCCATGGCCAGCAGGGCGAGCAGCCACACGATGAGCGACTGGGCCTGTTCGTTGGCCACGAAGGACAGGCCGATGGCCGCCCCGACGAGGAGGCCGGCGAGCACGAGCAGCAGCCCGACCCGACCCGGCTGCTCCGAGCGGTCGATCGAGCCCGTCCCCACCAGGGCAGACGCCTGCGAGACCGGAAGACCCGAATTCTGCGGGCTCGCGGCGGGCGCCGGAGGTCCAGTGACATCGGCCATCGGCTTCATTCCAGAACAGTCACCCGGTTGGGCTTGCCGGCCATAACAGGACACGCGCGGGGCGGCACCACTCTCGTCGCGCCAAGCCTCGCTACAGCCTCGCGAAAAAAGGTGGAGGAAGCGTGGCCTTCCGACACGGCGACCGTCTCCGGCTCACAATGCCGTCCGGTTCCACGCGCCTCACGGTCCCGGCTGTCGCCCGCGCGCCCTACGCCGCCCGCTTCCGCAGGCGCAGCACGAAGCCGATGACTTCCGCCACCGCCCGGTAGTGCTCGGCCGGAATCTCGCGGTCGATCTCCACGGTGGCGTGGAGCGCCCGGGCGAGCGGCGGGTTCTCGATCACCGCGACGCCGTGCTCGGCGGCCACTGCGCGGATCCGCAGCGCCAGGGCATCGACGCCCTTGGCGACGCAGACGGGCGCGCCCATGCCGGTCTCGTAGCGCAGCGCCACCGCGTAGTGGGTCGGGTTCGTCACCACCACGGTGGCAGTGGGGACCGCAGCCATCATGCGCTTCTTCACCCGGGCCATCCGCAGCTGCTTCAGGCGCCCCTTGACCTCCGGGTTGCCCTCCGACTCCTTCATCTCCTGCTTGAGTTCCTCCTTCGACATGCGAAGGCGCTTGCGCCAGCGGAACCGGGCGTAGAGCGCATCGCCGAGCGTGATCGCGAGGTGCATGCACAGCATGCCGGCGAGCAGCCGCAGGCTGAGGGACAGGATCGCCGGCAGGGACGCCGCCGGGTCCAGGCGTGCGAACACCTCCAGCCGGTCGCGGTCGTTCCACAGCACCACGCCGCCGACGATGCCCACGGCGCCGATCTTGGCCAGACCCTTGCCGAACTGGAACAAGGCCTCGACGCCGACGAGCCGCTTCACGCCCGCCATCGGCGAGAGGCGCGAGAATTTCGGCATCAGCGTCTCGGTGGTGAAGACCAGGGGGTGCTGCAGGAGTCCCGCGGCCAACCCGGCCACGATGGCCGCCCCCACGGGTACGGCCACCGCCTGGAGCCACAGCCACAGTCCGTGCGTCATGGCCGCCCGCATCGCCGTGGCGTCGTCCGGCAAGGTGGAGGCGTTGGCGAGGTAAGCCTTGAGACCGTGCAGCAGGTTGGTGGCGATGCCGGGGGCGGCGACCAGCAGCGTCAGGGTGAACGCGCCCAGCATCGCGAAGGTGTTGATCTCGCTGCTGGTCGCGACGTCGCCGCGCTCGATGGCCTGATCGAGCCGCCGTTGGGACGGCTCCTCGGTCTTGTCCTCGTCGTCGGTATCGTCGGCCATCGGGCGTCGCTCTCAGCGCGGACGAGGGATCGGGGTGCGGGCGGCGCGGCCGCTCAGCGGCCGACGTAATCCCCGAGATACCGGCCCAGATCGTCCAGGAACACGCCCATCATGACGCCCAGGCAGCCCATCAGGATCAGCATGCCGATCAGGACCGAGGCCGGGACCGCCAGGAAGAAGACCTGCAACTGCGGCATCAGCCGCGAGAGCACGCCGAGCCCGAGGTTGAATAGGATTCCGAAGGCGATGAACGGACCGGAGATCTGCACCGCCAGGGTGAAGCCCCGGGCGAGGGCCTTCGTGGCCAGCATCAGCGCGTCCGAGAAGGCCGGGACGCCGTCGGGCGGCAGCACCTCGTAGCTGCGGGCCACACCCTCGATCGCGAGATGGTGCAGGTCGGCGGCGAAGATCAGCGTGATCCCGAGCAACGACAGGAAGTTGCCGATCGCCACCTGCTGGCCGCCCTGGCTCGGATCCACCGACATGGCGTAGGACAGGCCGACCTGCGCCGAGATGATCACACCGGCGGTCTGCAGGGCTGCGAGGACCATGCGCACGGTCAGCCCGAGCACCAGGCCCACGATCGTCTCGCCGAACAGGAGCCCGATCAGCCGCGGGCCGGCTACGCCCTCCGTCCCGCCGAGCAGCGGCCGCACGGTCGGAAACAGCACCAGGGTCGTGAGCAGCGCGAAGGCGAGGCGCAGGCGCGGCGACACGGTCTGCTCGCCGATGCCCGGCATCAGCATGATCAGCGTGCCGATGCGCGCGAAGGTGATCAGGTAGGCCGAGGCGATGCCGGGCAGGAGCAGGTTCATCGCCGCCCGTATGGCACGCGCGGTCCTCGCCTGTCGCGGCCGGCCCGCGCATCAGCCGCCGGCCGCGATGCGGGCTGCGATGCGGGTCATGTAGCCGGCCATGGCGTCGCCCATGAAAGGCAGCATCAGCAGCAGGGTGGCGAACACCGCCACGACCTTCGGCACGTAGATCAACGTCTGCTCCTGGATCTGCGTGAGAGCCTGGACCAGGGAGACGGCGAGCCCGACCGCGAGGGCGACCAGCATCAGCGGCCCGGCGACCTTGAGGAAGACGAAGATGCCGTCGCGGGCGATGTCGAGGATGGCGAGGCCGGTCATGGGGATGCGATCTGTGCAAGGGGCATGGGCGGTGGCGCGGGTGGAGGACGTGCCGGACGGCCGTTCAGATCTGCATGCGCATGATCTCCTCGTAGGCGGAGATCATCCGGTCGCGAACCGCCACCATGGTCTGGAGGGCGGTCTCGCTCTCGGCCACCGCGGTGACCACATCCACGACATTCGCCTTGCCGGTGGCGGCCGAGACGGCCTGGGCGTCGGCCCGGCGGCCGGTATCGCCGACGCTGTCCAGGGTCTGCCCGAGCATCTGCATGAAGTCGGTGCCGGTGCCGGTCGTCGGCTGCACCCGGGGCGCGGGCCGGCCGCCGGCGAGGCCCTGGACGGCCGCGTAGGCACCCGCCGCGAAGTTGCTCGAAGCCATCGCCATGCGTCCTTGCTAAGCGTCCCGACCGGTCACTTCAGGATCCCGAGGGTCTGCGCCAGCATCTTGCGGGTGGCGCTGACCATGTTGAGGTTCGCCTCGTAGGAGCGCTGGGCCTCGCGCAGGTCCATGTTCTCGATGAGCGCGTTGACGTTGGGCATCTGCACCTCGCCCTGGGCGTTGGCCGCGGGGTTGCCCGGCTCGTACTTCGTCCGGAAGGCCGATGGATCGCGCTTGACCCGTCCGGCTTCCACGAGCCGGGCGCCGGTCTCGTCGTCGAGATGGCTCGTGAAGCTCGGGATCTTCCGGCGGTAGGGCTGCGCCCCGGCGGAGGCCGGCGCGGAATCGGCGTTGGCGATGTTCTCCGCGATGATGCGCATCCGGCCGGACTGGGCCTTGAGGCCGGAGGCCGCCACCGCCAGCGACTTGCTGAATTCCATGGTTCGGGACCCTCTATCCTACCGCGACCGTATGGAGACGGCGCTCGACTGCCGGCGGCCGCGCGTCAGCTCTTGCCGATCGCGATCTTCAGGGTGGTGAGGCTGTGCTGGTAGAGGGAGGCGGCCAGCTGATAATCCGACTGGTTGTCGCCGGCCTTCATCATCTCGTCCTCGAGGTTGACGCCGTTGCCGCTGGGGCGGATCTCGAAGCCCTTCGCGCGCTTGGAATCCGTCCCCACCCCCTGCCCGGCCGGAGCCATGTGGCCGGGGCTCGTCAGGGACAGGCTGGCCGCGGTCGCTGACGCGGTCGCGGCCAGGGCGCCGCTGGCCCGGTCGAAGTGCGGCTCCACGAGGTCGCGGGGCTTGAAGCCCGGCATGTCGGCGTTGGCCACGTTCTCGGCGATCAACCCCTGGCGCGCCTGCGCCCATTGCATCCGCGTGCGCAGCATGCCCAGCACGGGCAGGTCGGTGAGGGCCAAGGTCGCCTCCGCTGTGGCGTGGCCGCGCCGGAACGAGCGGGCTCGGCAAAATCTGCCGCGCGCATGGTTAACGCCGCGTTAAGCCGTTCGACGCCGTCGACCCGGTCTCGTGACCGGTGCTCTCGGGAAGGCGAGGTTCGTCCCCGCTTCGCGTGCGAAGGCGCCGTTCGGATCGCGGAGCCAGGGAGAGATATGGTGGGAGGTGCATCGCGCGCCGGTCCACAGGGGATCGTCGATGCGCGATGGCGACGCGCCGGTCCCTGATCCTCGCCCTATTGTCTTGATCGCCGACAATTAAAAGGTCTGTTAACGAACTCTTAACGTCGTTTGCCCTGCCGCCCCCCCGGCGTGGTAAGGATGAAGCCGTGCCGGCACGCATCCGCGGCGGCCGGAACGGACGAGTGCGTAACCTTGCGATGGCTGCAATTCGTGTTCGGCTCTGACGGCTCCCCCATCGTCCAGTATATTGTCATTTTCGCCGTCATCTTCACGGCGCTGGCGGCCATCGTGTTCACGGTGCGCCGGCTGACGGGCCGAAGCCTGGCGCTCCCGGGGCGTACCGGCAATCGCGGGCGGCAGCCGCGTCTCGGGATCGTCGACGTCTACGAACTCGACCGCGCTCGGCAACTGATCCTTCTGCGCCGGGACAACGTCGAGCACCTGCTGCTCGTGGGCGGCCCCAACGACGTGGTGGTCGAGCGCAACATCCAGCGCAGCCAGCGACCGCTGCCCGAGGCGGCCCTTCGGCCGGAACTGACGACCGAGCCTCTCGCCGAGCCGCTCCAGGACCCGCTCGTCCAGGGCGGTCGCCTGCCCGAGCCGCCGCGGGTCCTGCCCGAGTCAGCGGGGCGCCGCGCGGAGCCCCTGTTCGATCCGGGCTTTGAGATGCCGGTGGTGGTACCGCCGCCGGTGCCGCGTTCTGCGGCTGGCCCGTCGGTGCGGCTCCCCCTCGATGCCGCCCTGCTCGTTGGCGATGAGCCCGGCCAGGATATCCCCGCGCCCGTGCCACTCGCCCCGCCGCCGGCACCATTGCGCCCGCCGGCGCCTCCTCTGGTGGCAGAGCCGCCCGCCCCCCCTGCGCGCGAGCCGACCATCCCCCGGCGGATCCTGAGCCGGACCGCACCGCCCCTCGTCGAACCGCGGCCCGATCCCGCCTCCGAGCGCAAGCCGGAGACGGTACCCGCGGAGTTGGAGCCCCCCCGTCCGGCGCCGGCCCTCGCCGTGCCCTCCGAGCGCCGGTCGGTCGATCCGGTCGTCCTGTCCGACATGGCTCGACAGCTTCAGGCCGCTCTGTCGCGCTCGTCCTCGGCGGTGACCCCGGCGCCCCAGATCGCGCCGTCCCCCGCCCCGACCCAGGGCGTCGATCCGGTCGCGGCCGCAATGGCCTCCGCCCCCGCTGATCCGGGGCCGCCCCTTGCTGCCCAGCATGTGGCGACCCCGCCCTCGCCCCCAACCAAGGCGCCGAGCGTTCCTGTACCCGCGCCGCCGCCTCCCGCGCCGCCTGTGCCTCCGGCTATGCCGAAGGCCGCTCCGGTCTTCGCGCCGCCGCCGCCGGCACCCCCGCCCGCCGTAGAGCCCCCGGAAGCGAAGTCATCCGGCAACCCGTTCTCCGTGGAGGAGATCGAGGCTGAGTTCGCCCGCCTTCTCGGCCGCCCCCTCGACAAGCGGAGCTGAACGCCCGCATCGCGGCGCAATGCAGTCTGTCCGCGAGGCAGGCACGCCCATAAACGGGGTCCGTCGCGTTTCGCCTGCAGGGCCGTCGGAATGCGTCTCGGTCGGCGGAGCAGGGCGACGAGACCTGCCATTAACCATCGGTTAACCCTCATCCGGGACGTTCGGTCGCGGAGGTTGTCCGATGCTCGCAACGAACGCCGAAACCGCTCACCGCAGTCGCGCCTACAGGGCCTTCAGGCTCGACCGGGCCGGCCGGGTCTTCGCGGCCGAGATCGTGCCAGCCGAGGACGACACGCAGGCGCGCCGCCGCGCCCGGGCGATGGTCGAACGCGACGCGATCGAACTCTGGGAACGGACCCGGTTCCTCGGGCGCTTCGAGCCCGTCGTGTCCGATGGGCTGGATCCCTCGGCCCAGCTGGAACGCTGAAACCGGAACCGGCTTCGCGGGGGCGGGGGGCGATCCTTCGGTCTTGAGGGCGCACCGAGCCGCGCAGCCGCGTGCCGTCAGCGCCCAGCGGTTTCCTGCATCGCCAGGACCGCGAGGAAGCTGAGGATCGCGGCCGCCGACAGGTAGAACCCGACGAAGCCGATCCCGCCGAACGCCACGAGTTCCTGCGCGATGTAGGGCGCACCTGAGGCGCCCAGGATCCCCGCGAGGTTGTAGGTGACCGAGGCACCCGTGTAGCGCACCCGCGTCGGGAACAGCTCGGGCAGGACGGCACCCATCGGCCCGAACACCCAGCCCATCGTCAGGAGGCTGAGGCACAGGAAGCCCAGGACGGGCGGCCAGGTCCCGCTGCCGGCGGCGTGACCGAGCATCGGCCCCATCAGGAAACCCAGCAGGAACGTCACCGCCATCCCGGAGAGCAGGACCGGCCGGCGCCCGAAGCGATCGGCCGCGGCACCCGACACCACGGTGCCGAGCGCCATGAAGCAGACCGCGATGCACTCGAACAGCAGGAAGGTCGGCCGGCTGTAGCCGAGGGTCCCGGTGCCGTAGCCCAGGGCGAAGACGGTGGAGAGGTAGAACACCGCGTAGACCGCCACCATCGCGAGGGTGCCGACCAGGACCGAGCGTCCATGCTGCGTCAGCATCGTCGCGAAGGGGACGCGCTCCGGCCGCGCCTCGCTGAGCGCCGCCCTGAAGGCGGGCGTCTCGGTCAGCTTGAGGCGGACATAGAGCCCGACGCCCACGAGCGCCGCGGAGGCCAGGAACGGCAGGCGCCAGCCCCAGGCCTGGAAGCTCGCCGGCGACAGGCCGAAGCTGAGGGCCAGGAAGCCGAGATTGGCCAAAATGAAGCCCACCGGCGCGCCGAGCTGCGGGAAGATTCCGTACCATGCCCGCCGACCCGGCGGCGCGTTCTCGACCGCCAGGAGCGCCGCTCCGCCCCACTCGCCGCCGAACCCGATGCCCTGGCCGCAGCGCAGGACGCAGAGGGCGGCGGGCGCCCACCAGCCGGCGGCGGCATAGGTCGGCAGGCAGCCGATCAGGACCGTGGAGAGACCCATGATCAGCAGCGACGCCACCAGCGTCGCCTTGCGGCCGACGCGGTCGCCGAAATGCCCGAACAGGGCCGCGCCCACCGGCCGCGCGATGAACGCGATGGCGAAGGTCGCGAAGGCGCTGAGCTGCTGGACGCCGGGTGCGCCCGCCGGGAAGAAGACAGGGCCGATCACCAGGGCGGTGGCGGTGGCGTAGATGTAGAAGTCGAAGAACTCGATCGCCGTGCCGACGAAGCTCGCGGCGAGGATCCGGGCGGCGCTCGGTGCGGCAAGCGGCGTGCCTGCGGTGTCGACGGTCTGCAACATGATCGGGGTGCGGAAGGAGGGGGCCGGGGCGATTGCGGCGCTTTCGCACGGGGCGGCCCACGCGGGTACCCCGGTTTCGGCATGGGTGCCCGACGGGGCTGCCGGACTTGTCCGACCCTCTCGGCTGCCCGACCGGGTACCCGACAGGGCCGGGCGACGGGGGCTCGGAGGTCGCTGTGCGGCGCACCAGCGGCGGCCTTGCGTTCCCCGGTCCCGTTCGCCAAGCTGAACGGCCATATTCCGCGACGGCTGCCGGCCGCGGCGCCGTCCACATCACTTGAGTATTGCGATGAGAGTCACTGTCGAGCGCGCGGCCCTGCTCAGGTCGCTCGGCCACGTGCACCGGGTCGTCGAGCGCCGCAACACGATTCCGATCCTGTCGAACGTGCTCCTGCGGGCGGAAGGGTCGGGGCTCCAGCTGCGGGCGACGGATCTCGACATCGAGGTGACCGAGAGCGTGCCGGCCGACGTGTCGGATGCGGGCGCCACCACGGTGCCGGCGCACGTGATCTACGACATCGTGCGCAAGCTCCCCGACGGCGCGCAGGTCTCCCTGGAGACCGGTGGCGAATCCGGCCAGATGACGATCCGGTCCGGCCGCTCGCGCTTCGCCCTCGGCGCCCTGCCGGAGGGCGACTTCCCGGATCTCGCCGCCGGCGAGATGCCGCACGGCTTCGAGATCGCCGCCGCCGACCTGAAGCGGCTGATCGAGAAGACCCAGTTCGCGATCTCCACCGAGGAGACCCGCTACTACCTCAACGGCATCTACCTGCACACGCTGGAGACTGAGGGCGGCCCGGTGATGCGGGCGGTGGCCACCGACGGCCACCGGCTCGCCCGCGTCGAGCTTCCGGCCCCGCAGGGCAGCGTCGGCATGCCGGGCGTGATCGTGCCGCGCAAGGCGGTCGCCGAGATCCAGAAGCTCCTCGACGACGGCGGTGAGACCGTCGCGGTCGACCTGTCGCCCGCCAAGATCCGCCTGCGCTTCGCCGGCGGCCTGACCCTGATCTCCAAGCTGATCGACGGCACCTTCCCGGATTACCAGCGGGTGATCCCGGCCAACAACGACAAGCGGCTGACCGTCGAGCGCGACGCCTTCGCCAAGGCCGTGGACCGGGTCTCGACGATCTCGTCGGAGCGCGGCCGCGCCGTCAAACTCGGGCTCGTCGAGGGTCGCCTCGCGCTCTCGGTGAACAACCCGGATTCGGGCAGTGCCACCGAGGAACTCGATGTCGACTACGAGGCGGCCAATCTCGATATCGGGTTCAACGCCCGGTACCTCCTCGATATCACCGCGCAGCTCGAGGGCGACACCGCCCTGTTCAAGCTCGCCGATCCCGGTTCCCCGACCCTGATCCAAGACCGCGAAGGCGCGCCGGCGCTGTACGTGCTGATGCCGATGCGGGTGTGAGACCGCCGCGGCACGTCCTGTTCCTGCCCTCGTCCTGGGGTGCCGGAGCGTAGCGGGGGCCTCGCGAGAGGTCGCCAGAGTGCGACATGGGTTCTGGAGCCCTCCTGCGAGGCCCGCCGACGCGGACACCTCAGGAGGAGGGTGTTGAATGGGATGTCAGATAGGAAGGGACGGTTGAGCGCGGTGCGGCTCGACCTCCGGGTTCACCGATGAGCGATGTCGTCGATCCGCGGGTCGAGCCCAACGGGTCGGATCTGCGCGTCACCCGCCTGATCGCCCGCGATTTCCGCAATCACGCCGATCTCGAGCTGAGCCCAACGGCCCGGTTTGTGGCGCTGGTCGGAGAGAACGGCGCGGGCAAAACCAACCTGCTCGAGGCGCTCTCGCTGTTCGTGCCGGGCCGGGGCCTGCGCCGGGCGGAATTCGCCGCGATGGCGCGCGATGGCGGTCCGGGAGGGTTCGCGGTCTCGCTCACCCTCGACCGGGATGGCGCCGAGCACCGGCTCGGTACGGGTCTCGAGCCGCCGGGTCCCGACGGGCGGGCGAGCCGGCTCTGCCGGATCGACGGCGCCACGGCCTCCTCGCCGGTGGCGTTCAGCGAGTTCCTGCGGGTGGTCTGGCTGACCCCCGACCTCGACGGGCTGTTCCGCGGGGCGGCCGGGGACCGGCGGCGGTTCCTCGACCGTCTCGTGCTGGCAGTCGATGCCGCGCACGGCGCCCGGGTCTCCGCGATGGAGCGGGCTCTGCGCTCGCGCAACCGCCTGCTGGAGGAGCGGCCCGACGACGACCGTTGGCTCGACGCGGTGGAGCGGGAGGTCGCCGAGCTGGGCGTCGCCGTGGCCCTTGCCCGCCGGGAGACCGCCGAGCGCCTCGACCGGCTCATCGCCGAGACCCGGGACGACGGGCAGCCCTTTCCCTGGGCCTCCATCCGCCTCGAAGGCGACCTCGACGACCTCGTGGCGGTCTGGCCCGCCATCGAGGCGGAGGACCGCTACCGCATGGCGCTGCGCCACGGCCGCAACCGGGACCGGGCCGCCGGCCGCACCCTGATCGGGCCGCAGAGCAGCGACCTCGTGGTCCGCCACGGTCCCAAGGACGTGCCGGCGGGAACGGCGTCCACCGGGGAGCAGAAGGCGCTGCTGATCGGGCTCGTCCTCGCGCATGCCCGGCTGGTGCGGGCCATGAGCGGGATCGCGCCCCTCATCCTCCTCGACGAGGTGGCGGCCCATCTCGACCCGCGGCGGCGGGCCGGCCTGTTCGAGGCCCTGGAGGCGCTGCCGGGACAGGTCTGGATGACCGGCGCCGACCCGGATGCCTTCGCGCAGGCCGGCGCCCGGACCCAGGTGCTCCGGATCGGGGCCTGACGGGCCTCAGGCCGCCCGCACCGTGCTCAGGAAGCGGGAGACCTCCGCCCCGAGATGCTCGGACTGGCGCGACAGCTCACCCGCCGCGCCGAGCACCTGGGCGGCAGCCGCGCCCGTCTCCTCGGAGGCCTTGGCCACGCCGGTGATGTTGCTGGTGACCTCGTCGGTGCCGGTGGCGGCCTGGGAGACGTTGCGCACGATCTCCTGCGTGGCCGCGCCCTGCTGCTCCACCGCCGCCGCGATCGTGGCCGCCACCCCGTCGATTTCGCGGATGCGCGCCGTGATCGTGTCGATGGCCGAGACCGCCTGACCCGTCACGCCCTGGATCTGGCCGATCTGTTGGCTGATCTCGTCGGTCGCCCGGGCGGTCTGGGCCGCCAGCTCCTTCACCTCGGAGGCGACGACCGCGAAGCCGCGGCCCGCCTCGCCGGCGCGGGCAGCCTCGATCGTGGCGTTGAGGGCCAGGAGGTTGGTCTGACCGGCGATGTTCGAGATCAGCCCGACCATGTCGCCGATGCGGGTGGCCGCCTGGCTCAGGGCCTGCACGAGGTGCTGGGTCTGATCCGCCTCCCCGACCGCCGTCTGCGCGAGGCCGGCCGAGCCCAGGACCTGCCGGCCGATCTCCTGCACCGACGTCCCCAGCTCCTCCGCCGCGGCTGCTACGGTCTGGACGTTGGCGGCGGCCTGCTCGGCCGCGGCCGCCACGGTGGTGGACTGGCTGGCGGTCTCGGTGGCGCTCGCCGTCATGGTCTGGGCGGTGGCCTGAAGCTCGGTGGCCGAGGACGATACCATCCCGACGATGCTCCCGACCGCCCGTTCGAACCCGTCCGCCAGTTCCAGCATGGTGCGCTTGCGTTCGGCCGCCGCGGCCTCGTCGGCGAGGCGCTTGACCTCGGCCTCCTCGGCGGCCTTGCGCGCGACCATGGCCTTGATGCCCTCGACCGCCTTGCCCACCGCCCCGATCTCGTCCCGGCGCTGCGCTTCCGTGATCTCGGCGTCGATCTCGCCCTGGGCCATCCGCTGCAGGACCTTGACCAGGCGGTCGAGCGGGCGCGTGATTCCGATCGTCGCGATCACGACCGCAGCGAGCAGGCCGGCCAGCATTCCGAGGGCGCTGACGATCATCAAGGTCTGGCGGGTGGTGTTGGTCTGGTCGGTCAGGTCGTCCGAACCCTTCTGCATGTAGGCGTTAATATCCTCTGCGAGGGCGTTGCCGTCGGCCAACATGCTGGAAAAGACCGGATCGATCGCCGAATGCACCAGCGCGATGGCTTGATCGTTCTGGTTGGCGGAACCGAGCCGGCGGACCTCGCTCACGTCCCGGACGTAGCGCTCGACGCGGGCGGACTGCTCGTCGATGCGCGTGGCGAAGCTCGGCGCGTGCGCGCGGAAGACCGGGAGCAGCTCYTTCACCTTCGGTAGAGCGGCCTCGAAGCCCCTGTTGGCCTCCTGCATCTGGGAGGGCTCGGTCTCCGCGATGACCCGGTACACGTAATAATTGAGTTCGATCATCAGGCGGTTGAGCCGGCGCGCCTCGGCGACGGCCGCTGCCTCGTTCACGATGAAGCGACTGTATCCGTCGTCGATCGTGGTCATTCGCGACTGTGCGTACCAGACACAGCCGCCGACGATCAGGCTGATCAACGCGATGACGGTGGCCAGTTTGGGCAGAACCTTGATGTTTGACAATCGTAGCACGGTCTTCGGGCCCCGTTCGAAATCAATGACGCACGGCTGAGTGTCGGCGGGATCGATCTTGGCTATCATGAGTAAAAAAATCCTAATTTTGCGTTTTTGTCAAGACATGATTGTTACGTCGCCTTCAAATCAACGTTCTGTGTCATGAATAATAATCGATTGCATTTCGAATAGAACCGATGTTTGACTTGAAAACATACTTTTTAGCTCTTAAAATCTCGAATTGTAGTCTAGACGCCGCATATTTGTGATCAGAGCGTTCCGCGCCTATTGGGTTCATGACACCGCTGCAGCCTCATCGGCGGGGCATGGTGCCGGACAGGCATGCCCGGGGCGCCAACCTTTTCAGCGTCCGGCGGGACGCCACATAGGGGGCTCGGCACGTCGCCAGCGTGCTCACGGAATCACGAGCGCATGTCCAAGCCCGTCCACGCCATGATCCGCGTTCTCGAAGAGGAGCGCGCGCGCGACTACTACACTCGTGCCTTCGGGCTCGAGCTTTCCGACCGGTTCGACTTTCCGGACTTCACCCTCATTTACCTGCGCGACCCGAATTCACCGTTCGAACTGGAACTCACGGTCAATAAGGGGCGCGACAAGCCCTACGACCTCGGCGACGGCTATGGTCACATCGCCTTCGTGGTCGACGACCTCGACGCCGAGCACGCGCGGCATCGGCGCGAGGGTTTCACGGTCACCGACGTCAAGACGCTCAAGCACGCGGACGCGGTGCTCGCCCGGTTCTTCTTCGCGACGGATCCGGACGGCTACAAGATCGAGGTCATCCAGCGCGGCGGCCGTTTCGCCTGGCCGTCCCCGCCTCGCCCCTTCGAGACGCATCCTTGAGAACCATGCCGGACACGCCACGCATCCTCTGCATCCGCCACGGGCAATCCACGTTCAATGCCGCGCACAGGTCGGGAGGCGGGGATCCCGGCTTCCCCGACGCCCGCCTGACCGAACTGGGGAAGGCCCAGGCCCGGGCGGCGCGGGACCGGCTCCGGGCGCACCCGTTCGACCTCGTGGTCGTGTCGCCCCTGACCCGTGCCATCGAGACCGCCGCGATCCTGTTCGGCGACCATCCGCGCCAGCCGCGCGTGCTGGTCGAGGTGCTGCATCGGGAATGCCAGGAGAGCAGCTGCGACGTCGGTCGGGCAGCCTCAGAGATCGCCGCCGAGTTCCCGCACCTCGATGTCGGGCATCTGCCGGAGGTCTGGTGGCACGCCGAGCCGGGCTCGGAGGTGGGCGGCTATCCGGTCGAGCCGCGTCCCCTGTTCGACGCCCGCGTCGCCGCGTTCCGGGATTGGCTGCGCGCCCGGCCCGAGCGGGCCATCGCGGTCGTGGGGCACGGGACGTTCTTCTACCATCTGACCGGCACGTTCCTGGAGAATTGCGGCTCCATCGCGCTCGATCTCGACGCCGCGCCCGCCGCGGCCTGATCAGGCGGGGGCCAGCGCGCGGGCCGCGTCGAGGCGCGCTTGGGCTCCGGCGAGGGCGACCTCGGGCGCCTGGCGGCCGATCGCGAGGGCAGTCGAGAGGATCGCGCAGGCCTCGCTCCAGGTGCCGGGCACGAATGGGGCCGCCC
>NZ_JBFUGA010000029.1:0-54851 GCF_056403155.1 Methylobacterium sp. P3_A11 | reverse complement strand
GCTGTCGTCCATGTGGAATCCGGAGCGACATAGAAGACCCTGGACATGCCCGGCACGGCTTCTTTGAGAAGCGCCATCCGCTTCACCCAGATCTYGATCCCTGGATCAACGGACGCACCCGTGATGTTGCCGCCTGGATGTGAAAGTGAGGTCACTAGTCCGTAAGCAACCGGATCGCTCATCACGCCAACAATTGGGATCGTGCTGGTCAACTTTCGAAGGCGTGAGACTGTCTTGCCGCTAATCGCGAGAATCACATCAGGATTCGCTGCGACAACAGTTGCAGCGAGTTCGCGCAACGCCTCTGTTGAGCCCATCGCGGAATATCGGCTGATTTCAAGATTCTTTCCTTCGGCATATCCAAGCTTGTCGAGATGCTTGAGCGCATTGCCGACAAGGTTGCTATTTTTTATGGTTAGTTTTTCTAATGGTTCTGATGGGTGTAAGATGGCCAGTCTATGGACAGGCTCGCCTTGAAAAGCTTTAGCGCCGCACTGATACCCCACATAGATGAGACCAGAAGCCAAAAACCGTCGACGCTTCATCGCTGGACCGCCGAGTCGCGGTGAGTAGGATGCCCCATACAATCACGGGGTTGTAGATTTGAAAATCCTCGCCCCGTGGACTCCGGTCGTGCTCTTACAGCCCCGATGGCGTACCGGTTGTTCAGCGCCCTTCAGCGGCCAACGATCAAGTCGCACGCAACCGAGACACTGTGCCCATGTCCGCACTCACCGTCATGTTCATCCGTCACGCCGAGAAGCCGGGCGGTGGCTTCCCCGGCGACGGCTCCGCGGTCGATGGCACTACTGACGACAAGTCGCTTGTGATTCGTGGATGGCAGAGGGCCGGGGCTTGGGCTGCGCTGTTTGGATCTGACCGATGCAGCGCCGACTATCCGAGACCCAACCTCATCTGCGCGGCCAAGCCCGAGCCGGTGACGAAGAAGGCCAAGTTCAGCCACCGTCCGTTCGAAACCGCGACACCCCTTGCTGAACGTTTGGGAATACCCCTCAAGACGGATTATGGCGTCTCACAGGAACGCGAACTGGCCGAAGAGATAGGGAAGCTCACCGGAGTCGTGGTCGTCTTCTGGGAGCACAAGGCCATCGTGACGGACCTGATCCCGGCCTTGAAGGGGAGTCAGAGCATCCCGGGCGTTCCGACCAAGTGGGACTCTGACCGCTTCGACGTGGTGCTTCGTTTCGACAGGGCTGTGCCGGACGCGCCATGGTCATTCCGCCAACTGTCCCCGCGTCTTATGAGTGGCGACAGCGATGCGCCGTTTCTCACAGCTTGAGGGCTGAAACAGCGGTTGGCCGACGATGATGATGACCGCGACTGATCTGTGCCTCCGTCTTGGCGCTTCAGTGGTCGCCGGCATGGTTGTCGGCGTTGATCGAGAGATGCACGCCAAGTCGGTCGGCGTCCGAACTCTTGGGTTGGTCGGCCTGGGATCGGCTCTCGTAACGATGGCGGGTTCAGGGTTCCTGGCCGAAGGTGTCGACGCCAACGCCAGCCGGGCCATTCAGGGCATCGTCACGGGCATCGGTTTCCTGGGCGCGGGTGTCATCGTCAAAGGTGCGCGCAAATCACACGTCCACGGTATGACCACGGCCGCTGCCATCTGGGTAACGGCCGCGCTCGGGATATCGTGCGGGGTTGGCGCCTATCTTCCCGTCGCGGTCGGACTGATTCTGCTGCTGCTCCTGATTGGGATCGGCGGCCGCATTGACCGGATCATCGACGCACGATGGTTGAAGAGGCACGGGCGCGATGGGCCGAAGGCGGACGCGTCAGAACAGGGAAGCGCGCCACCAGATTAGCCTGCGACTTTAGCACGAGGCCGTCGGAAACGGTCTGTCACGGCTTCTTGGCCCGGGCACGGATCTGCGGTTGATGCTGGTGGCTCCGGTACGTCCGCTGTCACAGGTTCTGTCACACTCCGCTGGCGAAAATGCCCCGGAATGCTCCCCAATCGTGGGTCCCGGGGCATCGGTTCGACAGTAGCCCTTCGGCCGCCCTAGGCTTGTAGGGCTCTGTTGAAGAATGAGTTTTCAGACTACGTGTGGATGACCTTGCCGTAGGCATCGAGCACGCTCTCGTGCATCATCTCGCTGAGCGTCGGGTGCGGGAACACCGTGTGCATCAGCTCCTCCTCGGTGCTCTCCAGGTTCATCGCCACCACGTAGCCCTGGATCAGCTCGGTCACCTCGGCGCCGACCATGTGGGCACCGAGCAACTGGCCGGTCTTGGCATCGAACACGGTCTTGATCAGACCGTCCGGCTCGCCCAGCGCGATTGCCTTGCCGTTGCCCGCGAAGGGGAACCGGCCGACCTTGACCGAGAAGCCCTGCTCCTTGGCCTTGGCCTCGGTGAGCCCGACGCTGGCGATCTGCGGCTGGCAGTATGTGCAGCCCGGGATCTTGGCCTTGTCCATCGGGTGCGTGTGCAGGCCCTTGATGGTCTCGATGCAGATGACGCCCTCGTGCTCGGCCTTGTGGGCAAGCATCGGCGGGCCGGCGACGTCGCCGATGGCGTAGAGGCCGGGTACGTTGGTGCGGCCGAGCCCGTCCGTCACCACGATCCCGCGGTCGATCTTCACGCCGAGCTTCTCGAGGCCGATGCCCTCGATGTTGCCGACCACGCCTACCGCCGAGATCAGCTTCTCGGCCGTGATCTGCTGGGTCTTGCCGTCGCCACCCTCGACGGTGGCGGTGACGGAGTCGGCACCCTTCTCGACCTTCGTGACCTTGGCGCCGGTGAGGATCTTGATGCCCTGCTTCTCGAACCGCTTGCGGGCGAGGCCGGCGATCTCGGCATCCTCCACGGGCAGGATCTGCGGCAGCAGCTCCACCACGGTCACCTCGGCGCCCATGGTGCGGTAGAACGAGGCGAACTCGATGCCGATCGCGCCCGAGCCCATCACCAGCAGGCTCTTGGGCATCGCCTCGGGGACCATAGCCTCGTAGTAGGTCCAGATCAGCTTCTTGTCGGGCTCGATCCCGGGGATCGCACGAGGACGCGCACCGGTCGCCACGATGATGTGCTTGGCCTGGTAGGTGCCGGCCCCCTTGGCGCCCTTCGGCGCCTCAGCGCGCGTGGTCTCCTTCACGGTAACCTGCCCGGGCTGGTTGCCCTGGGCCGCGCTGTCGACCGAGGCCTCGCCCCAGATCACGTCGACCTTGTTCTTCTTGAGCAGCATGCCGACGCCGCCGTTGAGCCGGCCCGAGACGCCGCGGGAGCGTTTCACGATCGCGGCGGTGTCGAACCCGACCTTTTCCGCCGTCAGTCCGTAATCGCCCGCGTGCTGGAAGTAGTGGTAGATCTCGGCCGAGCGCAGCAGCGCCTTGGTGGGGATGCAGCCCCAGTTCAGGCAGATGCCGCCGAGATGCTCGCGATCGACCACGGCGGTCTTGAAGCCGAGCTGCGCCGCGCGGATCGCCGTGACGTAGCCGCCAGGCCCGGCGCCGATGATGAGGACGTCGTAGGTGTCGGACATAATTTTTCCTCTTCAGCCTACCTGTCGGACCCAATCGCGGGCTAAGTTTTCGACACGATCAATCTCAAATTCTGACAATATTCCGGTGTGCATAATAATATTTCTGGACATTTCAAGATCTTTAAATCTTGAACTTACCCAGGCTTGATTAGGGAATAAGTCTGAGAACTCATCCCAGCAATTTATTATAATTTGTTCGATTTGGCCGAAGGTGGTGTAACCGATTAATTCTGATGATCTTGGGGTGTGGTATCGATGGACTGCCTCCGATGATCGGAGACGATCTACATGCTCCTGAATCTTTTTAGGAACTTGGGTTGACCACCAACTCTCTCCGCTTCTTTCGGCCAGCCTCTGTGTCACCAATTCACGCGCAGAATTTTCAACGCAAAAAAACAGTGTAAAAACTGATGCCATTCGCCCCGCATCAGTCAAAATGCGTAATGGAAAAGATAGCATCTCCGCGCGCTGGACCACACTAGACTCAGTGACGACATCAATCTGGATGCCGTCGGCTGCTAAACTCGCAAGGCGATCTTTTGCGAGCATTCCGTCAAAAACGAACCTTTTTAAGTTTGGCATATATGAATTCATTTATATATCCAATGTCTCTTTGAGGCTCTTGAATATGGCTTGATAGACCCCGATCTCTGTTGTTGCCGGAAGGTGTATTTGAATATTATAGTGAAACTCAGATCTCCGATGTCCGACATGGAATGGAGTTGATGCGTTAGTGCTTTTGAATGAATCATCCTTCGAGGAAATTTCGTCTGCGGAATTGCTGGCTGGACGTGCAGGAGCCAAATTGTGCTGGAAATCTGCTATACCGCAAAGTGTTTTGAACGTTGACGCAGTACGATTGACGTTTGTCTCATCTTTGCCCGTAATTCGTGCTATGGCGCCCCTAATCTCTTGGTCTGGCGCCTTGTTTATTTCGGTGTTGATGGAAAAGAGTTCATTGTAAGACTCGCGGATTTGCTCTGCCAGAACTTGCTTAGAGCGGCTGCCGTCCTTGAGTAAATCGTACTTCGTGTTAGGCCGAAAATTCTCGTCTAAAAATCCTAAGAAGCGCAAGAGGCGCGGGAATGATCTATCGTTTGAGCTCGAAAAACCCAATTTTTCTAGAAAATCCTGGGAAAACTTCTCGGGTTTGGCCGCCCSAGTAATCTTATCGAATAAAAGGGGCAGCCTCGCATTTCCCAGGACATAAGGCAGGTCGTTCGACAAAAGAGGTTCCCCTCGATCAGAGTTGTTTGCCGCTTTGCATATTACACCAGCATGCCCATCGGGTTCTCGATCAGCCCCTTGAAGGCCGAGACCAGCTCTGCGCCGAGCGCCCCGTCGAGGACGCGGTGGTCGCACGACAGGGTGGCGGTCATCACCTGGACCACCGCCGGTGCCCCGTCCTTCACGACGACGCGCTTCTCGCCCGCGCCCACCGCCAGGATGCTCGATTGCGGCGGGTTGATCACCGCGGTGAAGTGCTTGATSCCGAACATGCCGAGGTTCGACACCGMSGTGRYGCCGCCCTGRTAYTCYTCGGGCTTCAGCTTCTTGGCGCGGGCGCGGSYGGCSARRTCCTTCATCTCGTTGGAGATGGTCGAGAGCGTCTTCTCGTTCGCCCGGCGGATCACCGGGGTGAACAGCCCGCCGTCGATCGCCACCGCGACGCCGACCTCGGCGTTCTTGAAGCGCAGGATCCGGTCCTCGGCCCAGACCGCGTTGGCGGCCGGCACCCGGGTCAGCGCGAGGCCCATCGCCTTGATGACGAAGTCGTTGACCGAGAGCTTGAAGGCGGGCTTGCCGTCCTTGTCCTTGCCGGCCGAGCCGTTCAGCGTCTCGCGCAGCTTCATCAGCGCGTCGAGTTCGCAATCCACCGTCAGGTAGAAGTGCGGGGCGACCTGCATCGCCTCGGTGAGGCGCTTGGCGATGGTCTTGCGCATGCCGTCGAGCGGCACTTCCTCGTAAGCATCCTTGGCGAAGAAGCCCTTGACCTGATCGGTCGTGAGCCCGGCCGGCGCGCCGCCCGCGGGGGCGACCTTTGGGGCGGGCGCGGCCTTGGGTGCCTCGGCTGCGGCCTGGGGCGCGGGCGCCTTGGTGGCTCCTGAGGCCTTCGCGGCCTGGACGTCGCGGGCGATGATGCGGCCATGCGGGCCGCTGCCCTGGACGGCGCCGAGTTCCACGCCCTCCTGCTTGGCGATCCGCCGGGCGAGCGGGGAGGCGAAGACCCGGCTGCCGGATGCGGCCTGTGATGTGCCGCCCGGCTGCGCGCCCTCCGGCGCGGCGTTTACCCGCTCGTACGCCATGTGCCCGCCGCCGGGCGTGGTGTTCTGCGCGGCGGCTGACGGCTCGGCCTTCGGCTCCGGGTTGGCCGCACCGTTGGAGGCCGCCTTCGGCGCTCCGCCTGCGGCGGCCGCCGCCACGTCCTCGCCCTCGGCGGCGATGATGGCGATCAGGTCGTTGACCGGCACGTCCGCGGTGCCCTCCGGCACGAGGATCTTGGCCAGCACGCCCTCGTCGATGGCCTCCACCTCCATGGTGGCCTTGTCGGTCTCGATCTCGGCCAGCACGTCGCCGGACTTGATCGGGTCGCCTTCCTTCTTGAGCCACTTGGCGAGGTTGCCCTTCTCCATGGTCGGGGAGAGCGCGGGCATCAGCACGTTGATCGGCATGGCATCAGGTCTCGGGCAAGGCCGGGGCGGCCGGATCGTCGAAGGGGAAGAGGTCGTCGAGGGGGAATGGAACGGCGTCGAAGGGCGGCAGCTCTACGGTCTCGCCGCGCTGGATCGTGGCGAGGAGCACCCAGCGCCCGTCCGCGAGGGCGAAACCTTCCAGCACACCGGCACTCGGATCGAGCAGCCAGAGGTGACTGATCCCGGCCTCCCCGTAGATGCGGCGCTTGCGACCGCGGTCGAGGCGGATCGTCGCCGGCGAGAGGATCTCGCAGGCCCAGTCCGGGGCGATCTCGATGAAGGCGGCTTCGAAATCGGTCGGCACCCGCTCGCGGCGCCAAGCGGCCAGATCGGGTACGACGACGTGAGCGCCGAGGTGAAGTTCCGGCTCGACCATGAAGATCCAGCCGCCGGGTCCGCCGCGCCCATAGCGGAACGGGGTGCCCAGCAAGGTTGATAGATCGGATGCCGCCATCGCGTGTCGGGGCCGTGGCCGCGGATGCGTCTCGAGCACCCCGTCGATGATCTCGGCGACGAGATACTCGGGGACCGTCTCCAGATCCGCGTAGGTCGCCTGCCGGACGGCCGCCTCAGCCATGGTCAAACACCATCGCTAGTTGAGGCCGCCGGGGTCGAGCCCCTCGGCTTCCCACCCGGCACGGATGCGTTCGACCGCGTCTTCCTCCGACATGTCGGTCTCCAGCGCGTAGGCGCGGGCGGCCTGCCGGGCGAGGTCGGCCAGGAGCCGGCCCCACGTCGCCGGGTCGTCGAAGGAGCGGCGGAGCGCGATGCTGACCGCGCCATCGACCACGGCTGCGCGCAGCACCTCGACGCCGCCCTGTTCCAGGGCGTCGGGCGGGATAGCGAGTTCGGCGAAGTCGCTGCTGGAATCTTGGCTCATGGCGCGCCGGCTGTTCCTTGGACCCCCCTTGCCGGGACGAAGCCGGGATCACGGATCCCGGCCACGCGCCGGTCACTTGTAGCAGACGCTCTTGGCCGCCTCGACGACCTCCGCCACGTTCGGCAGCGCCAGCTTCTCGAGGTTCGCCGCGTAGGGCATCGGCACGTCCTTGCCGGTGATGCGCAGGACCGGCGCGTCGAGGTAGTCGAACGCGTCGACCATCAGGCGGGCCACGATCTCGGCGCCGATGCCGGATTGCGGGAAGCCCTCCTCCACGGTGATGCAGCGGCCGGTCTTCTTCACCGACTTGACCACCGTCTCGGAATCCATCGGGCGGATCGTGCGCAGGTCGATGACCTCGGCCTCGATGCCTTGCTCGGCGAGCACCTGCGCGGCCTTGAGCGCGTAGGTCATGCCGATCGAGAACGACACGATGGTCACGTCCGTGCCGGGCCGGTGGATCCGCGCCTTGCCGATCGGCAGCACGAAATCGTCGAGCTGCGGCACCGGGAAGGACTGCCCGTACAGGATCTCGTTCTCGAGGAAGATCACCGGGTTCGGGTCGCGGATCGCGGCCTTGAGCAGGCCCTTGGCGTCCGAGGCCGTGTAGGGCGCGATCACCTTCAGGCCCGGGACGTTGGAGTACCACGCGGCGTAGTCGTGGCTGTGCTGCGCGCCGACCCGGGCGGCCGCGCCGTTGGGTCCGCGGAACACGATCGGGCAGCCGAGCTGGCCGCCGGACATGTACAGGGTCTTGGCCGCCGAATTGATGATGTGATCGATCGCCTGCATGGCGAAGTTGAAGGTCATGAACTCRATGATCGGCTTCAGGCCTGCGAGCGCCGCGCCGACGCCGATTCCCGCGAAGCCGTGCTCGGTGATGGGCGTGTCGACCACGCGCTTGGCGCCGAACTCCTGGAGGAGGTTCTGGGTGATCTTGTAGGCGCCCTGATATTCGGCGACCTCTTCACCCATCACGAACACGTCGCAGTCGCGCCGCATCTCCTCCGCCATGGCGTCGCGCAGGGCCTCGCGCACGGTGGTGGTGACCATCGGCGTGCCTGCCGGGAACTCCTCCATCACCGGCTCGTCGGCCTTGTTGGTGACGACGGCCGGGGCCGCCGGCGCCTTCGGGGCGTCGTCGCCGGTCTTGGCTGCGGGCGCGGCCTTGTCGGCCATGCCCTCGGCCTGCATGTCGGGGGTCGGCGCCGGATGACCGCCCGCGCCGTTCGGCTTCGCGCCGCCGCCGGACTGGACGCTCGCCGGATCCTCGCCCTCGCCCGCGATCACGGCGATCGGCGTGTTGACCGCGACGCCCTCGGTGCCCTCGGCGATCAAGATCTTGGCAAGGATGCCCTCGTCGATGGCCTCTACCTCCATGGTGGCCTTGTCGGTCTCGATCTCGGCCAACACGTCGCCGGACTTGATCGGATCGCCCTCCTTCTTCAGCCACTTGGCGAGCTTGCCCTCCTCCATGGTGGGCGAGAGGGCGGGCATCAGGATGTCGGTCGCCATGCTCAGCTCTGCGGTCGTTTATTCGGTAGGGGGGCGGCCAGCGGTCTCGTCCGCGCTCAGGCGTGCGCGTCCAGAAGGATGTCGGTCCACAGCTCGGACGGATCCGGCTCGGGATCGTTGGTGGCGAACTCGGCCGAGGCGTTCACGGTCTCGCGGACCTTCGCGTCGGTGGCCTTCAGATCCGCCTCCGGCACTCCGTGCAGCTCGAGCAGACGCTTCCGGACCATCTCGATCGGGTCGTGCTCGTCGCGCATCTTCGAGACTTCGTCCTTGGTCCGGTACTTGGCCGGGTCGGACATCGAGTGGCCGCGGTAGCGATAGGTCTGCATCTCCAGGATGTAGGGACCCTGGCCCGTGCGGGCGTGCTCGATCGCCCGCGTGGCGGCCTCGCGCACCGTGCGCACGTCCATGCCGTCGACCTGCTCGCCCGGGATGCCGAACGAGAGGCCGCGCTTCGAGAAGTCGGTCTGCGCCGAGGCACGGGCCACCGAGGTGCCCATGGCGTAGCGGTTGTTCTCGATGACGTAGACCACCGGCAGCTTCCACAGCGCCGCCATGTTGAAGCTCTCGTAGACTTGGCCCTGGTTGGCGGCGCCGTCGCCCATGTAGGTCAGGCTGACCTTGCCGTTCTCCCGGTAATGGTCCGCGAAGGCGAGGCCGGTGCCCAGCGAGACCTGCGCGCCGACGATGCCGTGGCCGCCGAAGAACTGCTTCTCGCGGCTGAACATGTGCATCGAGCCGCCCTTGCCGCGGCTGTAGCCGCCGCGGCGGCCGGTCAGCTCGGCCATCACGCCCTTCGGATCCATGCCGCAGGCCAGCATGTGGCCGTGGTCGCGGTAGCCGGTGATGACCTGGTCGCCCTCGACCGAGGCCATCTGCATGCCGATCACCACGGCTTCCTGGCCGATATAGAGGTGGCAGAACCCGCCGATCAGGCCCATGCCGTAGAGCTGGCCGGCCTTCTCCTCGAAGCGCCGGATCAGCAGCATCTCGTGATAGGCGTGGAGATCCTCGTCCCGGGTGAATTGCGGCATGTTCGGCGCCGGCTTGTGCGCCTCGGCGGCCTGAGGGCTCGCGGCCTGCGGTTCCGTGGACGAAGCGTCCTTGGCAGGCTCCTTGGCGGCGTCCATCGGCGCTCTCCCCGTGATTCCACGCGACGTGGTGGGGGTGTAGGACAGCGACGGTTGGAAAGCGAGGGCTGCCGCTCTGACAGGAAGCCGGTCTTGTCAGAAGGCTTTCGGGACTGGGGAATACGCCGCCGGAACCTTCACGGCGTGATGATGACCACGTCGTTGGCGTGGACGCGGCCCAGAACGATCCGCGCCCGTTCCTCCAGCAGGTCGCGGTCGATCTGATCGCTCTTGAGGAGCGTCACGCGGTGCTCCCAGGTGGTGCGCTCGGCCCGCACGGCGGCGAGTTCCTGGCTGAGTCCGTAGGCGCGGATCTTCAGCGCTTTCTTGGCTTCGAGGCCGCGGTTGCCGCTCTCGGCCTGCCACACGAAATAGCCGACCACGAGCGCCGACAGGGTCCAGAGACCCAGCGGCAACACGACCATTCTGACTCGGCGGCGCACAACCATGGCGCGACCCTCGCGCGGAAAGGTTAATGGATCCTCTCGATCGCGCGGCATGACCGGGTCGCGCGTCCGGAGCGAGCGAAGGGCCAGCTTGACACATGGACATGACGGATCTGAGCCGCTGGATCGCCGAGCACGCCACGGCGACCGACGACCACGACACCCTGCTGGCCCGATTTTGCGAGGCGCTCGCCGACGCCGGCATCCCCCTCTGGCGTGTCAGCGTCATGGCTCCGGCCCTCGACCCGACGCTGCGAGGCGTCAGCCTGAACTGGCATGCGGGCGAGGGGATCTCGTTCGTGCTCAGTCCCCACGGCGCCGTCGAGGAGAGCGACTGGCTCCTGAGCCCGGTCTACGCGCTGGTGGAGAAGGGCGAGACCTTCGGCCGGTGGCGTCTCGACGTGCCCGAGCGGCAAGCGGATTTTCCGGTGCTGCAGGCCCTCGGGGCGCAGGGCGGCGTCGACTACGCGCTCCATATCGTCGAGTTCGCCCCTGGCACCGCGTTGCGCGGTATCGCGGTCTCGTTCTGCACCCGCGTCGCCGCCGGCTTCACGGACGCCGATCTGTCCGCCATCGCCGGCGTCCTGCCGTACCTGACGCTGGCATTGGCCAAGATCAGCTTCGCCCACACCCTGCGTGAGGTGTCGGCCACCTATCTCGGCCGTTCCACCGCCGAGCGCGTCCTCGACGGTCAGATCCGGCGGGGCGAGGGCCGCGCCGTGCCAGCGGCCATCCTGCTGACGGATCTGCGCGGCTTCACGGCCCTCGCCGACCGGACGGACCCGGCCGACATGGTCACGTGGCTCAACGAGCATTTCGACGCTCTCGGCGACCCGGTGGCACGGCACGGCGGCGAGATCCTGAAATTCCTCGGAGACGGGTTCCTGGCGATCTTTCCGGTCCCGGATGCCGACACCCTGCCCTGTCCGGTCTGCGGCAGCGCCTTGGCTGCCGCCACCGACGCGCTCGCCGCCAACGGGGCGCTCAATGCCCGCCGCCGCGACGCGGGATTGCCCGAACTCGCGGCCGAATGCGTCGTGCATTTCGGGACGGTGATCTACGGCAATGTCGGGACCGAGCGGCGCCTCGACTTCACCATCATCGGGCGGGCGGTCAACGAGGCGAGCCGGATCGAGTCCCAGTGTGCGGCCCTCGGCCATGCGCTCCTGGTCTCGGATGCCTTCGCCGAACGCTGTGCGCGGCGGCTCGAACCCGTCGGGACGATCGAGTTGCGGGGCCTGTCGCGGCCGATGCGGGTCTGGACCCTGCCGACGGACCTGTCGGACGCCACGTCCACCGGAGGAGGCGCGGACCGGCACGCTCAGAACAGCGCGCAGCTCCGCTGAAGCACCAGCCCGACCGCGCTCTGCGCGAACCGGCTCCGATACGCCTCCTGGATGGTGCGCAGCGCCGCCACCGCCTCGGGCGTCGCATCCGTGACGATCAGGACGATGCGGGCCGGCTCGTGAACGCGCCGCCCGTCTGGCCCCCGCCATTGGCCCTGCCCGGAGAAGACCGTCAGCCCGTCCGGGAAGCGCGGGGTGACCCGCTCGGCCAGGAAGCGGTCGAAGGCCGCCTGCGGGACGCGGCCGCCATCCGGCCGCGACAGGCCGAACAGCAGCTGCGCGGAGAGCGCCGGGCGGGCGCCCGCGCAAAGCGGATCCGCCCGTGTCGAACCGGCCGCTCCGAGGACGAGCAGGACGGCCAGCAGGAGCCGCCGGATCAGCGGCGGGCGAGCTGCTTGAGCGCCGCCGCGCCGGCATAGCGCGCCTGCGAGCCCAGGCCCTCCTCGATCCGGATCAGCTGGTTGTACTTGGCCAGTCTATCCGAGCGGGCGAGCGAGCCGGTCTTGATCTGCCCGCAATTGGTGGCGACCGCGAGGTCCGCGATGGTCGAATCCTCGGTCTCGCCCGAGCGGTGCGACATCACCGCGGTGTAGCCGGCGCGCTGGGCCATATCGACGGCCGCCAGGGTCTCGGTGAGCGAGCCGATCTGGTTGACCTTGATCAGGATCGAGTTGGCCGTGCCCTCCGCGATGCCGCGGGACAGGCGCTCGACGTTGGTGACGAACAGGTCGTCGCCCACGAGCTGGCAGCGTTCGCCGATCTTGTCGGTCAGCATCTTCCAGCCGGCCCAGTCGTCCTCCGACATGCCGTCCTCGATCGAGACGATCGGGTAGGTGGCCACGAGCTGGGCGAGGTAGTCGACCTGCGCCTCGATGGTGCGGGTCTTGCCCTCGCCCTCGTACGCGTAGGCGCCGTCCTTGAAGAACTCGGTGGCGGCGCAGTCGAGGGCGAGCGCCATGTCCTGGCCGGGCTTGAAGCCGGCGGCGCTGATCGCGTCCATCACGAAGTCGAGGGCGGCCTCGGCGGACGGCAGGTTCGGGGCGAAACCGCCCTCGTCGCCGACATTGGTGTTGTGGCCGGCCTTCTTCAGCTTGCCCTTGAGGGTGTGGAACACCTCGGAGCCCATGCGCACGGCCTCGGCGAGCGAATCGGCGCCCACCGGCATGATCATGAATTCCTGGAAGTCGATCGGGTTGTCGGCATGCGCCCCGCCGTTGATGATGTTCATCATCGGAACCGGCAGGACCCGGCCCTGCACGCCGCCGACATAGCGGTAGAGCGGCAGCCCCGAGGCCTCGGCCGCGGCCTTGGCCACCGCCAGCGAGACGCCCAGGATGGCGTTCGCGCCGAGGCGGGCCTTGTTGGGGGTGCCGTCGAGTTCGATCATCGCCTCGTCGACCGCGACCTGATCCTCGGCCTCCATGCCGCCGATCGCATCCAGGATCTCGGTCTGTGCCGCCTCGACCGCCTTCAGCACGCCCTTGCCGAGGAAGCGGTTCTTGTCGCCGTCGCGCAGCTCCACCGCCTCGTGGGCGCCCGTGGACGCGCCCGAGGGGACCGCGGCGCGGCCGAAGGAGCCGTCCTCAAGGATGACGTCGACCTCGACCGTGGGGTTGCCGCGGCTGTCGAGGATCTCGCGGGCGCTGATATTGGTGATCGCGGTCATGGAAGGTCCTCTTGCGGGGGCCGCGGGTCGGCGACCGCGTCCCGATTCCGGGTGCGGCACATCGCGGCGGCTTATCCGTCAAGCCGCGGCCGGCGGCAAGCACCGGAGCGACAGGTCTCCTGGCGCATACGCGGGGGAAATCGCCGCGGATTCGATGGATGCGCGCGGCGGTGGCACGCTTTATATGCGCGCCATGACGACCGCCAACGACCTCCAGCTCGGCCAGCCGACGCCCGTTCCCACCTCCCCCGAAGAGGCGCGCCTCGACCGGGTCCCGAACCCGCACGCGGATACCGACTACGTCGCCCGGTTCACCGCGCCCGAATTTACCTCGATCTGCCCGGTCACCGGGCAGCCGGATTTCGCGATCCTGGTGATCGACTATGTCCCCGGCGACTGGCTGGTAGAGTCCAAGTCGCTGAAGCTCTACCTCGGGTCGTTCCGCAACCACGGCGCATTCCACGAGGATTGCACGGTGGCGATCGGTAAACGGCTCCGCGACCTGCTGGAGCCGCGCTACCTGCGCATCGGCGGGTTCTGGTATCCCCGCGGCGGCATCCCGATCGACGTGTTCTGGCAGACGGGCGAGCCGCCCAAGACCGTCTGGCTGCCCGATCCCGGGGTGCCGCCCTATCGCGGGCGGTGACCGTCACGGCCGCCAGCGGTCCGCGCTCGACTTCGCGCGGCGTGTGCCGGGCTTGGCCGGCGAAGATCTGGATCCCCCGATCGCGACAGGCCGCCGCGAACGAATGCGCTTGGCCGGTAATCCGGGCGCGCACCGTTTCCTCCAGAGCCGCCAGGCAATGCGTCTGCCCATCGTGGATCACGAGCGCACACCGGTGGGTGCAATGTCCCATCCGACTGTGTTGCCGGTTGTCCGAGGGTCCATCGCGCCAGGGCTGATTCGGCTCGCGTTCATGTCAGTCGATCGGCGCCAGGCTGCGTGCCGTCCGGGCCATCAGGCCTTCCTGTGCCGGGATCGGCCCTTGATGGATGGCCGCGACGGCACCGAGCATGCGTTCGAGATCGGCGTGTTCCGAAGGCGTCAGCTTCTCCCGCAGCAGGGGCGCCAGATGGCCGAGGGCCGTTTCGGCATCGGCGACCTGATGGGCGGCGTGGCGGATATAGGCGATCCGGATCGCAAGATCGTCAGCCGGCGGCGCGATCGCGCGCAACTCGGCTTCGATCGCCGATTCCTGCTCCGGAGTCGGCGTCCCGCGCGCAAGGGCGACCAGATACATCAGGACACCGGCGGCATCGATTGGGTCCCGAATCGTGCGCACCGGTGCAGCGCGATAGGCCGCCTCGCTCTTGGCGCGAAGCCTGGCGTTGCGCCGATCGTTCAGATGGCGGTCGATCTGGGCCATGCCGCCGCCGTACATGAACCAGTAGACCAGCGCGGTCATGATCGCTCCGATGACGGCCGCGATGATCGGCACCGTCCGCCCTCCGACAGATAACTATCCTTGAACAGGATGTCGCAGCAGAATCCGGAAGGCAATCCCTGTTTAGGAATGCAGGCGGCGGCCAGCCCGACCGTCGGACCCCGCGGTGACGCAACCGGGAGCGCCCTTGCTGTCCTACGGGGCCGGGTCGGCCGAAATCCTCGCAGCGCTTCGAGAACCCATAAAAATGGGGCGACCGGCTTGCGCCGGTCGCCCCCTGATCCTCACGGATCGCTATTCTCAGTAGCCGTAGCCGTAGTAGCCGTAGCCCGGAGCGGCGTAGCCGTAGCCGCCGTAGGCCGGGGCGTAGCCGTAGGCCGGAGCGTAGCCGTAGCCACCACCGTAGTAGCTGTCGCGGGCCGCGCCGGCGGCGATAGCGCCAGCGGCGAGACCGGCGATGCCCAGGCCGATGGCGGCGCCGGTGCCGATACCGCGACGGCCGCGGTAGTAGCCGTGGCCATAGCCGCCGTAGCCGCCATGGTACCCGTACGGACGCGCCTCGGCGCCCGTGGTAGCAGCGACGCTGCCGATCGCGAGGGCAGCAGCGGTGGCGATGATCCCGATCTTGCGCATAGTGTTCCTTCTCGATCCTCGATCGAACATGCCCATTAACGTGGCCGCTCGTGCTCAGTTCCAGACTTCGTCCCGACTTCGAGTGCGGGTCCGCACACCGACAGAATCCTGAACCAGCGTTCATCATCGCCGACGCACCGCCGATCGCCGTCAAGCTCGAGTGTCTGCGTGCGGATCGCGGCTGAACACTTGCGGATCGTCTACGCGTCCGCGGCGCTCGCGACGGGCAGAACTCGGTCCCGCGTCCGGCCGGTCGGCCGTTCCGGCGGCAAAAATCGCCTCTCCGCGATCGGTCGTGCTACGGGGATTTCCGGAGGACCGACGATGGACGCCCTGACCCTCATCCGCGAGAGCTTCGCGCCGCTCCCCGGCAAGAGGATCCTCGACATCGGCTGCGGTCCCGGAACCCTCGCGCGGCGGCTGGTCGACGAGGGGGCGGTGGTCACCGGAATCGATCCCGGCACGGCGGCGCTCGCCAAGGCCCGGGCCGCGGTGCCGGAAGCCCGCTTCGAGGTGGCGGGCGGCGAGGCCCTGCCCTTCCCCGATGCCAGCTTCGACGGGGCTGTGCTGCTGAACGCCCTCCACCACGTGCCGGACCCCGCGGCCGCCCTCGTCGAGGCGGCGCGGGTGCTTGTCCCGGGCGGACGACTCGTCGTCGTCGAACCCCTCGCTGCCGGGACCTTCTTCGATGCCCTGCGGCCGATCGAGGACGAGACCGCGATCCGGGCCGCGGCCCAGGACGCCATCGCGGCAGTCCTCTCCGGGGGCGCCCTGGCGTGCTGCCGCGACGTGACCATCGAGCGGCGGGAGCAGTTCGGCTCCCTCGAAGCCTTCTTCGATCGGGTCAGCACCGTGGACCCGGCCCGGGTGGCGATCATCCGGGACCGACGGCCCGTCGCGGAAGCGGCCTTCCTCAGGGCGGCCGTGCGCGGGGCCGACGGACGCTACGGCCTCGTCCAGCCCCTGCGCATCCACGTGCTGGAGGCTGCCGCCGCCTGAACCGGTTCAGGCGGTCCGGCGCTTGGCGAGCCGGTCGAAGGCGATGAGGTCTTCGAGCAGCGCCGGCATGTCCTTCAGCGCCACCATATTGGGGCCGTCGGAGGGCGCCCGGTCCGGATCGGGATGGGTCTCGATGAACACGCCGGCCACGCCAACCGCCACGGCGGCGCGGGCCAGGACGGCGACGAATTCCCGCTGCCCGCCGGAACTCGCGCCCTGGCCGCCCGGCTGCTGGACCGAATGGGTGGCGTCGAACACCACCGGCGCGCCCTGGGTGACCTGCGCCATGATCGGCAGGCTGCGCATGTCCGAGACCAGGGTGTTGTAGCCGAAGGAGGCGCCGCGCTCGGTGACGATGACGTTGGGGTTGCCAGCCTCCGTGACCTTGGCGGCCACGTGCTTCATGTCCCAGGGCGCCAGGAACTGGCCCTTCTTGATGTTGACCGCCCGGCCGGTGGCGGCGGCGGCCAGGAGCAGGTCGGTCTGGCGGCACAGGAAGGCGGGGATCTGGAGCACGTCCACCGCCTCGGCCGCGCGGGCGCAATGCTCGGCGGCGTGCACGTCGGTCAGGACCGGTAGGCCGAGCGTCTCGCGGATCTCGGCGAAGACCGGGAGCGCCCCGTCGAGGCCGATGCCCCGGGCGGCAGTCCCGGAGGTGCGGTTGGCCTTGTCGAAGGAGGTCTTGAACACGAGGCCGAGGCCGAGGCCCGCCGCCATCTCCTTCAGGGCGGCGGCGATCTCGAGGGCGTGGCCGCGCCCTTCGAGCTGGCAGGGGCCGGCGATCAGCGTGAGCGGCAGGTGGTTGGCGAAGCGCGCGCCGCCGACTTGGACGACGGGGCCGTGTGTCTCGATCTTCGACATGCGGGCCGGTCTAGCCCTTGCGGCGGATCCGCGAAAGGGCGGCCCGGTTCGCAATCCGGCAGACCGTGAGGTCGTCCCGGAATCCGTCGCTGCGCGGACCGGTCTCGCACAGCATCAGGATCCGGCCGGTCGCACCCCGGCGCGGCGCCTGCGCCAGGAGGCTGGCTTGGTGAAGGTTGAGCGCCAGCCCCTCGGCCGCGGAAACATCCGTGCCGGCGAGCGCCTGCGCCGCCCGGCCGATCAGGGTGAAATACGCCGGCCGCGGCTCACGATCGAGGGAGGCCACCGTGATCCGCGCGGGGACACGGCAATCGAGGCTCATCCGTTCGGCATCCTGCGCCCGGAACACCGCGACCGGGCCGGCCCGACCGGCCAGGGAGGCGCCGGTGGTGCGGATGACCCGGGCGGCGAGGACGTCGCAGGGATCCGCGGCCCGGGCCGAGCCGGCCGAGAGGGAGGCCAGGAAAGCAAAAATTAGGGCTGTTTGTGAAGATCGATCCATCGTCGTTCATCGAGTCCTGTGCAGGGGCGCCGGCGTTCCGAGTAAGATTATCTAAGATTTCTAATTTCTAGGGCACAAATATTAGTAAAATTTCGCTTTTATGTCAATAATAGGAGATGTATTATAAAAATACACGGATATAAATCATTGAAAGTGATCTAATCGTGACGAAGGCGCACGATTTTTTTGATCTGGCGGTGGTTCGATCTTTCTTGTAAGGCTCGTCGAACTGACGAATGCCCGCGGCTGCGATGATGATGTCTTGAACCATCAGTGATCCATGGAAGTACTCTTCCCTTGAAGTGGGGCGTCTTGCTGGCGGATTGCTGAATGTCATGGCCCAAGACCGAGATGCTCCCTCCAGCCAATGCACCGGCCGATCTATGATCGCCGACGCGAAAGGTTCCTCCTACAGGATCGAAGGGTTGTCGTCGGCCGCGAGCACAGGGCGGTGCAACCCTCCAGGCCGCCACCAGCCGGTTTGGATTGGACGACGGATCGGCTGTCTCGCTGTGGGGCTGTCGAGTCGACGGACGTCGCGACATCGAGCCGTTGCCGGAGGACTGTGGGAGCGGGGTTGTCCGGTCTGCGCGCGGGATGGCGGGTCGGCCGGCCGTAGCCGCGGCGGCCGTCAGATTTGAAATGGCGGCACCGATTGCTGGAATCACGGTTTGCGGGGGAGGCTCGTTGTGGAAAGCCAATTTTTGACCGTGTTCAAATCGATCCTCGACGTGAGGGAATCGCTCGAGGGTTCCATTCGGGACCTCAAGGGCGTGTTGGGTCCAGGGCAAGAGCTTCACGGCGACCAAGTCGACTTCTTGATCTACGCGGCCCGGCGGGCACCTCTGTCGAACGCGCAGCTCATGCAGGACCTGTGGGTCCTGTATGAACTCGGGCAGAAGCGCGACGGGTATTTTGTCGAGCTGGGTGCCTGCGACGGTTCGACCCTCAGCAATACGCTGTTGTTGGAGGAAATCTTCGGCTGGCGGGGCGTGCTCGCGGAACCGGCACGATGCTGGCAGGAGCGGCTCCGCGCCAAGCGGCACTGCTACATCACCGACCAGTGCGTCTACGGTCAGGGCGGCCAGGCATTGACCTTCAATGAAACGCGCGCAGCTGAATACTCGACCATCGATGCCCTTTCGGAAGCCGACACGCAGGGGCATCTTCGGCGGGACGGAACGCGTTACGAGGTCGAGACCGTGTCCCTTCGCGACGTGCTGCGCGAGGCGGGCGCACCGAGGGTCATCGATTATATCAGTCTCGACACGGAAGGCAGTGAAATCGAGATTCTTCGGAATTTCGACTTCAGCGAATACGACGTGAAATTGCTGAGCGTCGACCATAATTATACGTCTCAGCGCGGCGAGATCTACGATCTCCTGTCGCGGAACGGATACCGCCGAAAATTCGAGAACCTGTCGATGTTTGATGACTGGTACATCAAGATCGACACCGACGGGGCATCACCGCCGAACGGGGCTTAAGGCCGGTCGAGGCCGCGATGCGTAGACAGGCGGCCTCGGATGACCGATCTGGGCGGGCGGCGCGGCGCCGCACGCCGCTCGCAGATCAGGCTCCGACGCGGCCATGCTTCGAACCGTCCTCACCTCCGTCCTGCTGGCCCTGGCGCTGTCGGGAACCGTCCGCGCGGAGCCGCTTCCGGCCTACGGGCCGGAACTTGAAGGCTTCGCCTACCCGTTTCCGGTGGAGCGCTTCACCTTCACGTCGCAGCGCCAGCCGCTGCAGATGGCCTATCTCGACGTCCGCCCCGAAACCCCCAACGGCCGCACCGCGGTGCTGCTCCACGGCAAGAATTTCTGCGCCGCCACCTGGGAGAGCCAGATCCGCGCGCTCAGCGCAGCTGGGTACCGGGTGATCGCGCCGGACCAGATCGGCTTCTGCAAGTCGAGCAAGCCGGCCGCCTATCAGTTCAGCTTCCGGCAGCTCGCCGAGAACACCCACGCGCTCCTGGACAAGCTCGCGGTCGAGCGCCCAATCCTGGTCGGCCATTCCACTGGCGGCATGCTCGCCGCGCACTACGCCCTGCTCTACCCGAAGGCGATCGAGCAGCTCGTCTTGGTCAATCCGGTTGGTCTGGAGGACTGGAGCGCCAAGGGCCTGCCGCCGATCTCGCTGGCGCAATGGTACCAGCGCGAGCTGAAGACCTCGGCGGAGTCGATCCGCGCCTACGAAACCGCGACCTACTACGCGGGCCGATGGGAGCCTCGCTACGAACCGTGGGTGACGATGCTCGCCGGCCTCAACAGCGGGTCCGGCAAGGAGGCGGTGGCCTGGGATTCGGCGCTCGTCTACGACATGATCGTCACCGAGCCGGTGGTCTACCGGTTGCCGCAGATCGCGGTGCCGACCCTGCTGCTGATCGGCCAGAAGGACAACACGGCGATCGGCAAGGACCTCGCCCCGCCGGAGCTGCGGCCGAAGCTCGGCAACTATCCCGAACTCGGAAAGGCGGCCGCGCAGGCGATCCCGGGGGCGCAGCTCGTGGAGTTTCCCGACCTCGGTCATGCGCCGCAGATAGCGGATCCCGAGGGGTTCAACCGGGCGCTGCTCGCGGGGATCGCGGGCCGGTGAACGGGGCCGGTCCCTCCCGCGCAGAGGGGAAGGGACCGGACAGGCCTTAGAAGTACGACTTCAGCACGCCGCGGCGGCGGACGTCCAGGGTCGCGCAGTGGAAGGAGCCGCCGAACGGGCCGTAGCTGAGGAACGGTGCCGGGATCGGATCGAAACCCCAATCCTTGAGCGCCTTGATCAGCGTCGGCTGGCTCTGATCGACGACGATCTTCTTCTCGGTGATCGCCAGGACGTTGATCGAAGTCCAGGGCGAGCACATCGAGATCTTGCTCATGAAGCCTTCGACCGGGTCGGGGCGCGGCGCGATCAGCACGTCCCACTTCTTGAGCACGGCCGGCAGCTTCTCGACGTCGACGTAATCCGGGTTCACCAGCACCTTGCCGGGGGCCAGCGGCATGAACGACGAATCGATGTGCATCGGCTGCGGGCAGCGGCTCTCGATCTCGTGGATGCGGAAGCCCGGGCCGAGGTGGCGGCGCAGCCACTCGATGCCCATCAGGTTCGTCACGTTGGAGCGCGTGACGAACAGGTCGCGGCCGCAGCGGACGAAGTCGGCGGCGTCGAAGACCGGCTCGAACTCGTTGACGGTGAACTGCATGGGCTCGCCGGCCTTCAGGTTCGGCACCCGGTAATCGTAGTTGTAGAGGTCGTCGGTCAGCTGCGGCCGCGGCGCCGACGTCCAGCGGGCGCCGGCGCGGAAGTATTCCTTGAACAGCGACCGGTAGGCGTCGCCCTCGAAGTAGCGCGAGCGCCAGCACATCGGGCTCTCGATGATCTCGTCGCCGATGACGAGGTACGGGTCGCGCGGGCAGGCCACGCAGAAGCCGCGGGACGACCAGCGCGGCGCCTTGAACTTCTTGGAGAAGTCCACCGTGTCGGGGCGGCGGACCTTCACGCCCTCGCCGGCCAGGATAGTGATGAAGTTGTCGAGCTCGGCCTGGGCGAGCTTCTTCATGAACTTCGGATATTTCCAGCCGCTCGCCAGCCGGTAGAACGGCTGCGCCGCGCGCGGCAGGTTGAAGATCACCGTGAGGTGATGGGTCGGGATCGTGGCGCCGTCGAGAGAGCCGACGATGACCTCCTCCAGCGGATCCCACTCGTTCCAGGCCATGACCGGGGATTGGGGGGCCGGGACGCCCGGTTCCAGTCCGCCCGGAAGGCCGCCGGCATGCGTTTCGTCGGTCACGGCCTCGAGGGCCGTGATCGGTGATTCGCGCTCCATGACGTGTGCCCCTTCTGCGACGTGCCGCGGCCTTCTGCGTAGGCCCTCAGGCCCCGCGCCGCTTTGGCTCCCGGTGTGTCAAACGGGTGATAGACACCGCTAATCCGTGCTGCAACGTGACAGAAACGTTCCCGGCTCGGCGGACCTATTTCTGCCGCGACCGTGACCGATTTCCCGCATCAAGCCTGTTGCGAGCTTGAAAGACGACAATGAAGCGCCTGACGACCCTGGCCTCGATCGCCGGTCTGTGCACGGTCGTCGGCCTGTTCATGTCCTCCGGCCTGGAGGATGTGTCGGCCGCCGTCGTGAGTGCCGGCTGGGGCGCCGCCCTCGTGGTGCTGGCCCGCATCGCGGCCGTCGCCTGGGCGGGGCTCGGCTGGTATGTCGTGTTCCCGCGGGCCACGGCCAAGCTCGCCGACTGCGTGTCCCTCCGGTTCGTTCGTGAGGGTATCAACACGCTGCTGCCCGTGGCCACCGTCGGCGGTGACTTCGTCGGTGCGCGCCTCCTGTCGAAGCGCAACGTTCCGGGGGCGCTCGCGGGCGCCAGCATGTTCGTCGACCTGATGACCCAGGCGCTGACGCAGCTCCTGTTCACGGTGATCGGCCTCGCCCTGCTGGTCGTGATCGCCGGCGACGGGCCGATCGCCCGCACCGTCGCGGGCGGGCTCGCCATCGCCGTGCCGGCGCTGGGCGCATTCTACCTGATCCAGCGGCGGGCCGGACACCGCCTCATCCAGGGACTGCTCAGCCGCTTCGCCTCCGGTCGCGAATGGCGGGCGTTCGGCGCCATCGACCAGCTCTACGACAGCCTGCGCCGGCTCTACGGCAACCATGGCCGCTTCGTGCTGGCGCTGGTGGTCCACCTCGCCGGCTGGGTGATCGGCACGCTCGAAGTCTACGTCTGCCTGCGGTTCATGGGCTATCCCATCGACTTCGCCCAGGCTCTGATGATCGAGAGTCTCGCCCAGGCCGTGCGCGGTGCGGCCTTCGCGGTGCCGGGCGCCCTCGGCGCGCAGGAGGGCGGCCTGATCGCCCTGTGCGGCCTGTTCAACATCCCGGTCGAGGCGGCGCTCGCCCTGTCCCTGGTCAAGCGCTTCGCCGATCTCGGCGTCGGCCTTCCGAGCCTCCTGCTCTGGCACCGGATCGAGGCCCGGCTCCGGGCCGATGCGCCGGAGGAGGAGCGCGAGGCGGAGCTGGAGGCCGGACGCAGAGCCAAGAGGATCGCGCAGCCCGCGACCCTCGGCCCGTTCTACAGCTACGCGCCGCCACGCATGGGGACGCGGCTCGGCGACGGCGAGGAGTTGAAGAAGTGCGCCTGACCCGCCGGCTCGCGGCCGCCCTGATCGCCGCCCTCGTCACCGCGCCGTCGGCGCTGCCCCTGCTCGTCCCGGTCCCGGCCTGGGCCGCGGACGATCCCGCCGTTCAGACCGTGCGCGACCTCTACGCGGCCTTCTCGGCCGCGGTGAAGGACGGGCCCGGCCCCCTGCCGGCGCGGGTCGAGGCCGTCGGGCCGGCGATCGAGAAGGCCTTCGACTTTCCCGTCATGACCCGCCTCGCGGTGGGCGCGAAATGGTCGAGCTTCACGCCGGAGCAGCAGGCGGCGGTCATCGACGCGTTCAAGCGCAGCCTGACCATCACCTACGCCAATCGTCTGGCCCGCGCCGCCGGCGGCAAGTTCGACGTGACCCCCAAGGTCGAGGAGCGCGGTGCCCAGCGCGTGGTGCCGACCCGCGTCACCGCGGCGGACGGCGACGACTCCGCCGTGGACTTCGTGGTCAACGCCGAGAACCGCATCCAGGACGTGTTGCTCAACGGCGATGTCAGCGAGATCGCCGCCCAGCGCAACGCCCTGTCTGCGCCGCTGAAATCCGGCGGCGCCGACGGCGTCGTGAAGTTCCTCCGTGCGCGGGCCGACGGCATGCTCGCCGCCAAGCCGACACCGTGAACGCCGACGCCGACCTGAACCGGCCGTTCGCGGCCATCGCCGCCTGACGCGGCCGGACGACCGCACGGATCCGACCGGATGGATGTCTCCTCGCTGGCGTTGCACGGCCTCTCTTGGCTGTCTCTGCTCTGTCTGATCCTGGCGGCGGCGGGTGGCCTCTACGGGCTGGCCGCGGCCTATTGCGCCGGCCGGTACGCAGCCCGCATCGCCCCGGTCCTGGACGCGGACGCACCGCGGCCCTCCGTGACCGTGCTGAAGCCCCTCTGCGGCCTCGAGCCGAATCTCTACGCGAATCTCGAGACCGTGCTGCGCCAGGATTACGCCGGCCCGGTCCAGGTGGTGTTCGGTGTTCAGAGGGCGACCGATCCGGCGATCGACGTGGTCGAGCGGCTGCAGCAGGCCTATCCCGAGGCCCGCATCGACCTCGTGATCGACGGCCGCCAGCACGGCTCGAACCGCAAGGTCTCGAACCTGATCAACATGGCCGAATCGATCGCCCACGACGTGGTGGTGCTCGCCGATAGCGACATGGTGGTCGGCCCCGACTATCTCGAGCGCCTGGTCGCCGAGCTTTCACCGGAGGGTGTCACGGGCGTCACCTGCCTGTACCACGGCGTCCCGGCCTACCACGGCCTCTACGACCAACTCTCGACGCTGGCGATCGACACCCATTTCCTGCCCAACGTCGTGATGGGTCTGAGCCTCGGTCTGGCGAAGCCCTGTTTCGGCTCCACCGTCGCCTTCACCCGGGCAAACCTGGAGGCGGTGGGGGGCTTCCGCGCCTTCCGCAACGATCTGGCGGACGATTACGCCATCGGTGCCGCCCTGCGCGGCCTCGGCGGCCGCGTGGCGATCCCGAGCTTCACCATCGGCCATACCAGCGTAGACACCGAATTGTCCGGCCTGTGGCGGCACGAGCTGCGCTGGAACCGCACGATCCGCACCGTCGATCCGGCAGGCTATGCCGGCTCGATCGTCACGCATGCCTTCCCCCTCGCCCTGCTCGGTGCCCTGTTGCCGGGCGCCGGCACGGGCGCGCTCTGGGTCGCCGCCGCTGCGCTGGCGAGCCGGATCCTGCTGTGCCGGCACCTCGAGCGGGCCTTCGGCCTCGCCCCGCACCCCTACGGACTGTTGCCGATCCGCGACATCCTCTCCTTCCTGAACTTCTCCTGGGCCTTCGTGTCGGGGGCGGTGACATGGAAAGGTCACGATTATCACGTGGTTGCGGATGGCACCCTGATCCCGGACGCCGAACTCGGCCGCGATGCCGGCGCGCCGCTCCGCTGAACCCGGCTTTCTCTTCAACCGCCCTCCCCCCGGCATTGCCCTGAGGCCTTGAACCCCATGCGCACGCTCTTCCTCCAGGCCCCCACCTTCGACGGTTTCGACGGCGGTGCCGGCTCCCGCTACCAGGCCAAGCGCGAGATCAAGTCGTTCTGGTACCCGACCTGGCTGGCCCAGCCGGCCGCCCTGGTGCCGAACTCGAAGCTGATCGACGCGCCGCCGCACAACATCAAGCTCCCCGAGATCGTGGCGCAGGCCAACGACTTCGACCTCGTCGTGCTCCACACCTCGGTGCCGTCGTTCAAGTCCGACGTGAAGACGATCGAGGCGCTCAAGGCCGCCAACCCGAAGCTGATCGCCGGCCTGATCGGCGCCAAGGTCGCGGTCGATGCCGCCGGCGCGATGGCCCAGGCCCCGGTGGTCGATTTCTGCGCCCGCAACGAGTTCGACTTCACCGTGAAGGAAGTCGCCGACGGCGTGCCGATGGCGCAGATCAAGGGTCTGTCCTATCGCGATGCCAACGGTGTCGTGGTCCACAACGAGGACCGCGAGATCATGACCGACATGGATCAGCTGCCCTTCGTCACCAGCGTCTACAAGCGCGACCTCGAGATGGAGAAGTACTTCATCGGGTACCTGAAGCACCCCTACATCTCGTTCTACTCGGGCCGGGGCTGCAAGAGCCGCTGCACCTTCTGCCTCTGGCCGCAGACGGTCGGCGGCCACACCTACCGCACCCGCTCGGTCGCCCACGTGATCGAGGAGATCAAGTACTGCCTGAAGGAGTTCCCGCAGACCAAGGAGTTCTTCTTCGACGACGACACCTTCACCGATAACCTGCCGCGCGCCGAGGAGATCGCCCGCGAGCTCGGCAAGCTCGGCGTCACGTGGTCGTGCAACGCCAAGGCGAACGTGCCGCGCGAGACCCTGAAGGTCCTCAAGGAGAACGGCCTGCGCCTGCTGCTGGTCGGCTACGAGTCCGGCAACCAGACCATCCTGCACAACATCAAGAAGGGCATGCGGGTCGAGGTCGCCGAGAAGTTCACCAAGGATTGCCACGAGCTGGGCATCGCCATCCACGGCACCTTCATCCTCGGCCTGCCGGGTGAGACCAAGGAGACGATCCAGGAGACGATCGCCTTCGCCAAGCGGATCAACCCGCACACGATCCAGGTCTCGCTGGCGGCGCCCTACCCGGGCACCTTCCTGTACAAGCAGGCGGTGGAGAACGGCTGGCTCGACATCGAGAACGCCGAGCTCGTCGACGAGAACGGCGTGCAGGTCGCGCCGCTGCACTACCCGCACCTCTCGCACACCGAGATCTTCACCTCGGTCGAGGAGTTCTACAAGAAGTTCTACTTCCGGGCGCCGAAGATCGCCTCGATCGTCAGCGAGATGGTGCGCTCGCCCGACATGATGAAGCGCCGCCTGCGCGAGGGCGTGGAATTCTACCGCTTCCTCAAGGAGCGTCAGGGCACCGCCAAGGCGGCGTAAGGAAAGGGGTCCGGGGCCAAGGACCCGGCGGGGAGCGGGGCGGAGCCCCGCCCCTACCCAGGGCTCCGCCCTGGACCCGCGAGAGGGCACGTCCTCTCGACACCCGTGACGAGGTTTGCGTGAAGCGTCTGGTCGTCACCGCGGACGATTTCGGGCTTAGCCCCGAGGTCAACGAGGCCGTCGAGCAGGCCCATCGCGACGGGATCCTCACGGCGGCGAGCCTGATGGTCTCGGCGCCGGCCGCCGCCGACGCCGTGGCGCGGGCGAAGCGGATGCCGTCCCTGCGGGTTGGGCTGCACCTCGTCCTCGTGGAGGCGTGGCCCACCCTCCCCGCGGCGGATCTGCCCGACCTGACCGACCCGGCCGGCCTGATGCGCGCCGACATGGCCCGCCTCGGCCTCGACTTCGCCCGCAGGCCAGCGGCCCGGCGCCAGCTCGCCGCCGAGATCCGCGCGCAGTTCGAGGCCTACCGGGCCACCGGCCTGCCGCTCGACCACGTCAATGCCCACAAGCATTTCCACGTCCATCCGCTGATCGCGGGCGCGGTGCTGCGCATCGGCCAAGACTTCGGGATGCGCGCCCTGCGGGTGCCCCGGGAGCCGCGGGAGATCCTGCGCCGCGCCGAGCCTGGCGCCCGCCCGCGGCTGGCCCTCGACATCGCACCCTGGGCAGCCCTGCTCGCCGTCCGCGCCCGGCAGGCCGGCTTGCTGATCCCGGACCGCACCCTCGGCCTGGCTTGGTCCGGGGCGATGACGCCGGCCCGCGTCGCGGCTTTGCTGGCAGAACTCCCGGACGGCCTGACCGAACTCTACACCCATCCGGCCACCGCGGGCGGCTTCCCCGGCGAGGCACCGGGCTACCGCTACGCCGACGAGCGGGACGCGCTGATCGCCCCCGCAGCCCGCTCGGCCGCCGACGCGTCGGGCGCGATCCGCGGCGGGTTCTCTGACTTCCTCGGTTGACCAGGGCTGATATCTGACTTTAGTCAGATAAAATGTCGCCTACCGAGATCGCCCGCGTCCGCCGCTTCGCCCGCGCCGTCACGGCCGAGGTCGGGGCGCTCGACAGCTCGTTCCTCGGCCGGGGCCGTCCCCTGGGCGCCGCACGCGTCCTCAACGCCATCGGCGCGGGGCGCGCCGAGATCGGCGAGATCCGCAGCTATCTCGGCCTCGATTCCGGCCTGATGAGCCGCCTCCTGCGGAGCCTGGAGGAGGAGGGACTGGTCGCCACGGTGCCCCATCCCGCGGATGCCCGACGCCGGGTCGCGTCCCTGACCGAAGCCGGCCGGCGCGAATTCGACGCCTACGAGGCGCTGTCGAATGCTCGCGCCGTCGCGCTGCTGCAACGGGCGCCGTGCGCGGACGACCTTCTGCGCGCGATGGACCACGTTGCCCTCGTCCTGGGCCGCGACGCCATCGCCATCACGGAGGCCGAACCGACCGGCGAGGCGGCCCGCGCCTGCCTCGCCACCTACTACGCGGAGTTGGCCGCGCGCTTCGCCGGAGGGTTCGATGTCGCCCGGTCCTGCGACCCCGAGGCAAGCGCCATGGTGCGTCCCCGGGGCGTCTTCCTGCTCGCGGTCTCGGACGGCCTGCCGGTCGGGTGTGTCGGCCTCAAGGGAAACGGCGGCCCGGAGGCGGAGATCAAGCGACTCTGGATCGATCCGGCGTCCCGCGGCCTGGGTCTCGCCAAGCGCCTGATGCGGGAGGCCGAGGATGTCGCCCGCGATCTCGGGATCCGGACGCTGCGGCTCGACACCCACAGCGCCCTCCCCGAGGCCTTGGCACTCTATCGGAGGTTGGGCTGGGTGGAGATCGATCGCTTCAACGATGATCCCTACCCGGACCATTTCTTCGAGAAGGCCCTCTGAAATCTGGCCGAGGCGCCAGCCGCTACTTGGCCGGCACGGGATCCTTCTGCGCGACGCTCTTCCGCATGGCGGCGCCGGCGGCTTTCTCGGCCTCCGGACGGTCCTCGTCGGGCTGGGCCGGCGGCTCGCCGAGGGTCGCCGGCACCACGAAGAAGGCCGCCATCAGGGTGAAGAACAGCGAGAGCGCGAGCAGCTTTCCCATGCTCGCAGTGCCCGGATGGCTCGACAGGACGAGCGATCCGAAGGCGCTGCCCGTGGTGAGCGCCGAGAAGAAGATTGCCCGGGTCAGGCTGGAAGCGAGCATGTCGTTCACGCCGGCCCGCCAGGCGATCACGTAGTAGATGTGGAACGCCACACCGACGGCAAGCATCAGCGGCAGGGCGATGATGTTGGCGAAGTTGAGCGGCATGCCGACGATGCGCAGCGCCATCAGCGTCCAGAGGGTCGCGATCACCAGCGGGCCGAGGGTCATCGCAACGTCCCAGGGCTTGCGCAGGGCGACCGACAGGATGACGAAGATCAGCACGAAGGCCGTCACCGCCGCCTGCACAAAGGCGCCCAGGATCGTGTAGCTCGACTGCGTGGTTGCCACGGGCGCGCCGGTGGCGTGCGGGGCGACCTTCAGCACCTCGTCCGAGAAGTTGCGCAGCACCGTATCGTCGTTCGAATCACCCTTCGGGTGGACCTCGATCCGGGTGCGCCCGTCGGCCGCCACCCAATCGGCCTTGAGCTGCGGCGGAAGGTTGTCCAGCGTGATCTTCTCGGGATGCAGCAGGTCGCGCAGGCGGGCGAGCAGCGGAACCAGATCCTTGGTCAGGGCCACCGAGGCCGCCTCCCGCAGCGTCACCGGGCCGGCCGCGAGCTTGTCGAGGGTGCCGGCGAGCTGCTTGGCCTCCTGGGCGCCCTTCGCGTCCCCCTTGGCGTCGCCGGCCACGCCGTTCAGGGCCGTGGCGGCGTCCTTGAGCGCCTTGACGTTCTCGGCATCGGTGGGCGGCGGCGGCTTGCGGCCGGGATTAAGCACCGGGTCGAGGAGCTGGGCCGTGTCGGCGATCTGGGTGAGCTTCTTGTCCTGGTCCCGCGGCACGAAGGTGTCGATGCTGTTGACCGAGGCCGTGACCGGCAGTGCCATCAGCTGCTTGGACAGGGCCGGAACCGCTTCGACGCTCGGCGCCAGCACGTCGATGAAGTTGGGGCTGGTCTCGGGATTCTTGATCAGGTCCAGGTAGGTCGCGATGGACTGCGTTTTCGGGCTGCGCAGGTGCATCGGGTTCGAGTCGAACGGCAGGTGCCAGAGCAGGGGCGCCCCGGCCAGGGTCACGAGGCCGACGCCGATCAGGATCGGCTTGCGGTGGCGGATGATCCAGGGGTCGACGCCCACGAGCCAGTCGGTCTGCACTGCCGCCTTCTCGCCCTCCGGCTTGAACACGGCGATCAGCGCCGGGAGCAGGGTCAGGGAGAACAGGAAGGCCACGACCATGCCGACACCGGCGATCAGGCCGAGTTCGGACACGCCGCGGAACGCGGTGGGCAGGAAGGCGAAGAAGCCGGCGACGAGCGAGACCGCGGCGAGCGTCAGCGACCAGCCGACGCCGCGGGCGGCAGCGCGGATCGCACTCTCCAGGCTCGGCTGCTCGTAGCGGTCCGCTCGGTAGCGCACCGAGAACTGGATGCCGAAATCGATGCCGAGTCCGACGAACAGGGCGGCGAAGGCCACCGAGATGGGATTCAGCTCCTTGACCATGACGAGGCCCAGGGCTGCCGTCACCACGAGGCCCGCGAAGGTGGTGATGATCACAGCGCCGACGAGCTTGCCCGAGCGCAGGGCGAGCCACAGGAACAGCACGATCGCGCCCACGATGATGCTGTTGTTGACGCCCGCATCCTCCGACAGGGTCGCGAACTCCTCGTCGGCCACCGCCACCGTTCCGGTCAGGCGCATGCGCAAGCCGTGCTCGCCGTCGATCTTGAGATCCTGGGCGACGTTGCGGATCAGCTTGGTCGCCTGGTAGCCGGGCTCAAGCGCGTTGAAGTCCAGGACAGGCTGGATCACCACGAACTTCATCTTGTCGGTGACGCTGGTCTCGCCCCCCGACAGGAGTTCCTGCCAGGACATCCGCGCCGGCTTGCCCGCCAGCACCTTCTGGAGGGTGGCGTCGATCTGCCCCATGGGCTTCTCGAGATCTTCGAGCTTGGCATCGCCGGTCTTCACCCCGCGGGCGCCCAGCGTCATCACCCGCATCACCCCGCGCAGCGACGGATCGGCGGCGAGCGGCCCGAGCAGACCCTGCTGCTGGGTCAGCGATTCCAGGGTCTTGTCGAGGTCTGCCTGCGACATCAGCAGCAGGCCGTTCTTGTCGAAGAACGGGCCGCCGTCGGGCCGGTAGACCGTCTCGATCAGATTCTTGTGCGCGGTGAGCGCTTTGGCGAGGCTGGCGGCCGCCTCTTCGGTCTCTTCGGGCGTCTCGCCGTTGATCACCGCAACGATCGTGTTGCTGCGCTGGGGGAACGCCTTCTCGAAGTTGATCTCGTCCTGACGCCACGGCTCCTTCGGGTCGATCAGCCGCTCGACGTCGGTATTGATTCGGAACAGGTGCGCCGCGACCCCGAGGCTCGCGACCGTGAGAAGCGCCGTGAGGGCGATCACGATCCACCGATACCGCACCGATAACCCGACGAGACTTTCGATCACGAGCACCTGCCTGTTCGCATCGGACGCGCCCCGTGCGCGACCGGCTCCTGCTATCTGTCCGGCCCAGGCCAGGGCCATCGGCGACCGAGGGCTTCGCGGCTCGCGGCGCGGCTGCTCCGCGATCCGTCCCGCCGCGCATCGGGTCCGAGGAACGCCGCACCGGCGGTTCCGGCCGCGCCGCGCGCGTCAGCGGGCCGATACCGCTCGACGCGGGCCGGGACTTGCATCGCGGCCACGAGGCTCAGTAAAGAGGGCGATGCCAGATTGCAACGCGGCCGCCATGGCGTGCATCCCGCGCCTGCCCGTGTGCGCTAGCGCACGGCGTTGCTGGCGCGGCCACCAGAATCCTGGGATTCCGGTCGTATTGCCGACGCAATGCACGTGCTGTCCTCAACGATCGGACGTCCGCACCCATCGAGCCTGCGCACGCAGTTCATGTGGCGCCGTTGCGTCAGGAGCCGAATAAGATGTCATGGTCCCGCCGAAACGGGGTCGTTTCAGATTAGTTCCAAGCTAGGTCGCTGGAATTCGAGATTTTTTCGCGTTAAGCACCCCGACGCCCCGGGGCCGACGAAGTAAGGAGCCGCAATCTTGGGTATCCCCCTCCGGTACGTCGCGAAGATCGGCGGCTACATCCTGAAGCAGCACCTCACGGGCCGCAAGCGCTACCCGCTTGTGATGATGATGGAACCGCTGTTCCGCTGTAACCTGGCCTGCGCCGGCTGCGGCAAGATCGACTACCCGGACGAGATCCTGAACAAGCGCCTGCCGGTCGCCGACGCGCTCGAATCGGTGCGCGAGTGCGGTGCTCCGGTGGTGGTGATCGCCGGCGGCGAGCCGCTCCTGCACAAGGACCTCCCGCAGATCGTCGAGGGCATCATCGCCCAGAAGAAGTTCGCGATCGTCTGCACGAACGCGCTGCTCCTCGAGAAGAAGATCAAGGAGTACAAGCCCAGCCCGTACTTCACGTGGTCGATCCATCTCGACGGCGACAAGGAGATGCACGACCAGTCGGTGTGCCAGCGCGGCGTCTACGACAAGGCCGTGGCGGCGATCGCGAAGGCCAAGGAGATGGGCTTCCGCGTCACCATCAACTGCACCTTCTTCAACAATTCGCAGCCGGAGAAGATCGCCGACTTCTTCGACAGCGTGACCCGGATGGGCATCGACGGCATCACCGTCTCCCCCGGCTACGCCTACGAGCGCGCCCCCGACCAGAAGCACTTCCTGAACCGCAAGGCGACGAAGGACCTGTTCCGCGGCGTGTTCCGGCACGGCAAGGAGAAGGGCCGCGAGAAGTGGACCTTCCAGCAGTCGGGCCTGTTCCTCGACTTCCTGGCCGGCAACCAGACCTACCATTGCACCCCGTGGGGCAACCCGACCCGCACCGTGTTCGGCTGGCAGAAGCCCTGCTACCTGCTCGGCGAGGGCTACGCGGCGACCTTCAAGGAGCTGATGGAGGAGACCGACTGGGATTCCTACGGCACCGGCAACTACGAGAAGTGCGCCGACTGCATGGTCCACTCGGGCTACGAGGCCTCCTCGGTGGTCGATTCGGTCCGCAAGCCGTGGAAGCCGCTGGTCCACGCGATCCGCGGCATCAAGACCGATGGCGCCATGGCCCCCGAGGTCAGCCTCGAGAACCAGCGCCCGGCCGAGTTCGTGTTCTCGCGCAACGTCGCGCAGAAGCTGTCCGAGATCAAAGCGGCCGGCGTCGACACGAAGCAGGAAGCCCGCAAGCGCACCGCCGCCTGATCGGCCCGCGCCATTGACGACCTGAGACCCGCGGCCGTGAGGCCGCGGGTCTCTTCGTTTCAGGGATCGCCGCCCGGCGCATCACCCGAGCCGCGGCACGTGCGGCGCGCAATCCCGTGGCAGGGTCCCGTCGAGCCGTGGATCGGGCGCGACCTCGACATGGACGGCACAGGGATCGAAGCCCGAGCGCCGGTAGAAGGCGAGCGCGTCGGGATGATCCAGGGTGCAGGTGTGCACCCAGAACCGCGTGATCGGACGCGCCCAGGCCCGGCGGATTGCCGCGTTCATCAACGTGCGGCCGATCCCGGTTCCGATCGCGCTTCGGGTCAATCCGAGGAAGACGAGCTCGCAGGCGCCGGGCTCGCGGAAATCCAGTTCCAGCATGCCGATGTCCCGGCCCTCACGGCGAAGCGCGAAGATCTCGACCTCCCGGTCGGCGAGGATGGCGGCCAAAGCGCCCTCCGGCAGGGTGAGCCGCGAGAACCACAGCCAGTCGGCGCCGACCGCGCGGAACAGGGTCCGGTAGGTCTCCGGGTCGGCCCGCTCCAGGGGTTCGAGGGCGATCCCGGCTGGGAAGCGCCGGACGGGCGGCGGGGATGGCGGGCGGAGCATCTCCAGGCTGGTGACGATGGTCGCGATATGGCCGGGCGGTACCGCCGCGAAGCCCGGGGCCAGGGTCGGGATCCCCGTGTTCGGCAGCATGGCGTCCTCCGAAGATGCCTCGGCGCGGGTCAGATCGCCCGCGGGCGGCGTCGCGCGATCAGCCAGGGCAGAACGCAGGCCGCCGACACAGCGATCGCCGCCGCGTAGGCCGCGACCGGGTCGATTCGCCCGAGCAGCAGGTGCACGCAGACATAGAAGGCCAGCACACCGAACGCGCCCTGCGCGCTGCCGCGTACCACGTCGAGCGCCGCGCCGGCCCCGTCCTGCGCCCGGGCAAACACGATCAGCGGCCAGGAGATGATCGGGATCGGCGCCAGGACGCCGCTCAGGCCGGAGCCGAGATGCGGGGCGAGGGTCGAGACCAGCAGGACCAGGGTGGTGGCGGCCGCGAGGCGCGCCGGCATATCCCAGCGCGGCGGTCGGGGCCGGCGGATCGGTGCGCGCGCTTCGACGGCCGGCCGGCACAGGGCGACGACCAGCGCCATCGCCGGCAGGTCGATCGCCGTGGCCAGCCAGATACCGGGCCGGATCACGCCGTGCAGGAGGGCGCCCCCGAGGACGAAGGCCGCCAGGGCGATGGCGGCGCCGGCGACGATCCCCATCCGCTGCGCGCAGGCGGCATAAGCGAGGTAGCTGGCCGTGACCGCCCCTAAGCCCTCCACCGAACCGACGGCGGCGTCGGCGGCGAAGCGCTCGCCCTGCTCCACCGCGAGATAGATCGAGATCGGTGCCGAGGTGAGCGGCAGGCCCGAGAGGAGGCCGCCCACGAGGCTGCCCCACCGGCGCGCGGCCGCCGAGACGGCCCACATCAGCGTCGGCGTGACGAGGATCTTGGCGGCGATCAGGCTCATGACGCCCTGCGCGATCCGGGGCGTCAGGCCGCCTCGGGCGGCCCGTCATCCTCCGGATCGGCGGGGGCGTGAAGCATGTCCTCCAGCTCGTCGATCAGACGGTCGATCTGGTCCTCTGTGGCCAGCACCTTCAGGACCTCCCCCGATTCGGTCTCGACGGCCAGCTCGATATGCGGCCCGACCCGGGCCGTGAGGAACCGGGCCAGGATCTTGATGGCGCTCATGCGACTGCTTCCTCCGCGGCGATGAGGCCGACGGCCACCGCCGGTCCACAGGTCGAGATCGCGTCGCGCGCGCCGGCGATCCGCGCCTCCAGCAGCGCCACCAGCGGGGTTGCCGGCCGCCCGAGCCGCTCCGCGAGGCGGAGGCCCAGGAAGGTGCCGGCGCCGCACACGACCAGAGGGGCGCCCGCGCCGAGATCCGGCCGGCTCAGGAGGTCCGCCGCCGCATCGTGCAGCAGGCGCAGCTGCGCCTCGGCAAAGTGGCCGGCCAGCGCCGCCCAGGCGGAGGCGGGCGCCTCCGTCCGGTCCCGCCCGACGACGCGGGCGAGCCGGGTTTCGCTCTCGGCCACCGACTTGCCCTTGCGGTCGCCGCTCGGCTGCTGGTCGGCGCCTTCGGGGAGCTGGCCGAGGATGCGGTAGACGTCCGCCATGTGGGCGAAGGTCTCGGTCATCAGGCGGGTGCGGCGGCCCGCGAAGGGGGCGTGGTCGGACAGCGCGATCACCGGCGTGCGCACCGCGCCGGTATAGACGAGTTCGCCGGTCTCCAGCCGCTCGGCGTCGCTGTAGCCGGTGGCGGCCGGCCGGCCGCGGACGATGGGGATCAGGTCGGCGGTGGTCGAGCCGATATCGATCAGGAGCGCGTCCGGGACGTGCCGGCCGGCGAGGGCCGCGGTGGCGTGCCAGTTGGCCGAGGCCACGTCCGCCGCGTGGGAGGCGGCGGCCTCCGGGGCGACGAAGCCGGAGCGGCCGGCGTAGATCCGCACGGTCCCGGCGAGGTGCGATCCGGCCCATCCGGACAGCGCCGCGACGCCGTCGCGCCGGTCGGCGAAGCAGTCGGTCAGCTCGCCCGTCATGGTCACGGCGTGCGAGGCCGCGCCGCGAGCCCAGTCGGGGGCGGCGTCCAGCGCCCGGTCGAGGGCGGGCAGGCCCTGCCAGAGCGGGCACGGCACCTGGGCGGCGGCCACGACGCGGCCGTCCTCCACCAGGGCGACCTTGACGTGGACCCCGCCGAGGTCCCACCCGATCGTCATTGGGTTAGATGAGCGCATGGGACCGTGATGGGCGCCTCGATGGACCACAGGATCGGGCGCCCCGGCTTCGCGGTGATCCCGGTGCTCGATCTCCGGGGCGGCCGCGTGGTGCGGGCGCGCCGGGGTGAACGCTCCTCCTATGCCCCGATCGAGACGCCCTTGGCAAAGGGATCCGCGCCCGCCGCGGTGGCGCGCGGCTTGTGCGACGCGTGGCCCGCCGCGATCCTCTACGTCGCCGATCTCGACGCGATCATCGATCGTGCCGCGCCCGATCTGCGCGCCCTGGAGGCGATCGCCCGCGCCTGCCCGGATGCCGCCCTGTGGGTTGATGCGGGCTTCGCCGAAGCGGCCGGCGTCGACGCCTTCCTGGCCTCCGGCCTCGGGCGGCCGGTGATCGGCAGCGAGAGCCAGGCGGATGCCGGCCTCGTGGCGCGCCTCGGCGACCGGGCGGTGTTCTCCCTCGACACCCGCGGCACGGAGCGGCTCGGCCCGGCGGCGCTCCACGACGATCCGACGATCTGGCCGCCTGAAGTGATCGCCATGACGCTGGCGCAGGTCGGCGCCGGGGCCGGCCCAGACCTCGCGGCCCTCGGCGCCTTGCGGGCGCGGGCGCCGGATCGCCACCTCTACGCGGCGGGCGGCGTCCGCGGCCCGGACGACCTGCGGGCGCTGCGCACGGCCGGGATCGCCGGGGCGCTGGTCGCCTCGGCGCTCCACGACGGCACCCTGTCCCGGGCCGCCGCGCCGGATCTCGCCTGATGCTTCCGGCGGGCAACACGGGCTGCTAAGAGGCTGCAGCAGAGGTATCGACGCTCCCTTCGTCTTTGCGAGCGGAGCGAAGCAATCCAGCGGCGCTACGCTCGCCGAGGTCGAGCTGCCCTGGGTTGCTTCGCTCCGCTCGCAAGGACGGGACGGACAGGAAGCGCAACCGCGAGAGCCGTCAGACGATGGAAAAGTTCACGACCCTGGAGGGCGTCGCGGCGTCCATGCGGACGATCAACGTTGATACCGACCGGATCATCCCGGCGAAGTATCTGAAGACGATCCGTCGGACCGGGCTCGGCACGAGCCTGTTCGCCGAAATGCGCTATCGCGAGGACGGCACCGAGAACCCGGACTTCATCCTCAACAAGCCCGCCTACCGGAACACCAAGATCCTCGTGTGCGGCGACAATTTCGGCTGCGGCTCATCGCGGGAACACGCGCCCTGGGCGCTCGCCGATTTCGGCATCCGCTGCGTGATCTCGACGAGCTTCGCCGACATTTTCTTCAACAACTGCGCCAAGAACGGCATCCTGGCGATCGTCGTGTCCGCCGAAGACCTTGAGAAGCTGTTCGAGGATGCCGAGCGCGGCGCGAACGCGACCCTGTCGATCGATCTGGCGGCGCAGACGATCCGGGGGCCGGACGGCGGCACCCTGCATTTCGACATCGACGCGGGCCGCAAGCACAACCTGTTGAACGGGCTCGACGAGATCGGCCTGACCCTGGAGCGCGCCGCGTCCATCGACGCCTACGAGCAGAAGCTCGCCCAGCGGGAATGGGCCTGAGCGAGGTCCCGACCTCCGAGCCCTGCCGATAGGCGACCGATGGGCGGTCCTGCGCCGGCCGGTCGTCGTTTGCCCTGCCCGGGGAAGGCTTCGATCAGAGCGGCGCCGGCATGCGGCGCGCCCGTCTCCCGCCTTGAGGCGGCCTTGACCTCGCCGACGCGGCCGGGCGTGCCGATCCGTTCGGCGCCGTACCGGTTCCGATCCTTCATCATGGGTTCCGCCGTCAGGCCTGGAAGGTCCCGCCGTGGCCGGTCGGGTTCGGTGCCAACCTGCCGGTCGGCCGACAAGCGGGTCCGGGCGAGGCGCCGCGCCTCACGCTTCGTTAACCCACATGTCGCCTGAATCCGCCGGCAGAGTCTGACCCGCATCGTGAGGATCGCCTGAATGCCGAAGCACCCGACGGGACCGAGACTCGCGCGCGCGGTCGGGCTGCTCGCCGGCATCGCGGCGCTGCCCCTGACGACCCTGTCGGCGCGGGCCGATTTCGACGGCTGCCTCGCCGGTATCCAGTCCCAGGCGGCCGCCGCCGGGGTCTCGGCGCAGACCTTCCGGTCCGCCACGAGCGGGATCAGCTACGACGACAAGGTGATCGAACTCTCGCAGGCGCAGCCCGAGTTCAAGACGCCGATCTGGGACTACATGGCGGCGCTGGTCGACGACGAGCGGGTCGAGGACGGGCGCGCGGCCATGCGCCAGCACGCGGCGGCCCTCGCCCAGGCCGAGTCGCGCTACGGGGTCGACCGCTACACGATCGCCGCCGTCTGGGGCGTCGAGTCGAATTTTGGCAAGAACCTCGGCAAGATGCCGCTGGTGCAGTCGCTGGCGACGCTGGCCTGCTCGAGCAACCGCCGCCGGGACTTCTTCCGCGGCGAGCTGATCGCCACCCTGCGGATCATCGAGCGGGGCGACATCGCGCCCGAGCGGCTGACCGGCTCCTGGGCGGGCGCCTTCGGCCAGACCCAGTTCATGCCGACCACCTATCACCGCCTCGCGGTCGACGGCGACGGCGACGGGCGGCGCGACGTGGTCGATTCGGTGGCCGACGCGGTCGGGTCCACCGCCAACTTCCTGCACGTCGCCAAGTGGCAGAACGGCCAGGTCTGGGGCTACGAGGTGAAGCTGCCCCGCGGCTTCAACGTCGGCGCCGCCGGACGCAAGAACAAGAAGCCGCTCGCTCACTGGGCTTCGCTCGGCGTGACCCGCGTGGACGGCCGCCCGCTCTCGGGCGACGGACCGGCCGGAATCATCGCGCCGGCCGGGATCGACGGGCCGGCCTTCCTGGTCACCAGGAACTTCGACGCGATCTACTCGTACAACGCCGCCGAGTCCTACGGCCTCGCCATCGCGGTCCTGTCCGACCGGCTGCGCGGCAAGGCCGGCGTCCAGGCCGCCTGGCCGACCGACGATCCGCCCCTGTCCCGGGCCGAGCGCCGCGACCTCCAGACCCGGCTCGCGGCCCGCGGCTACGATGTCGGCGAGCCGGACGGCAAGGTCGGCCAGAAGACCCGCGACGCCATCAAGGATGTGGAGCGCAAGCTCGGCATGAATCCCACGGGCCGTCCCGGCGGCAAGGTGCTGGAAGCCCTGCGCGGCGGATGAGCCGGCGGCTCATCACGTCAGGCTCCCCGTTCGAGCGGGACTACGGCTACTCCCGGGCGGTGGTCGACGGGGATACCGTCCATCTGTCCGGGACGACCGGCTACGACTACGCCACGATGACCATGCCCGAGGGTGCCGCCGCGCAGGCCGAGGCATGCTGGCGCACGATCCGGTCGGTTCTCGCCGAGGCCGGGACGGACCTCGCCGGCATCGTACGCGCCACCTATTACGTCACCGACCGGGACGACGCCGAGGCCGTGCTGGCGGTCTGCGGACGGGTTCTGGCCGACATCCGGCCGGCCGCCACGATCGTGCTCGTGGCGGGCCTTCTGCGCCCCGAGATGCGCGTCGAGATCGAGGTCACCGCGCGGATCGGGTAGCGCTGTCCGCATCGCGCCGGGGACGGCGCGCGGGCCCTGCGTGCCGTTCTGCCGGACCGTCCGATCCATCGATACAAACGCCCCGATCGCGCCCGAACCGCGGCTGCCCGCCCCTACCGGTTGCAGCGGCCATTCGGGCCGCCCGCCTGTGCGCTCCGGCGTTCCGGCCGGCGCGGCATTGCCCTCGGGTTCTGTTGCCCCGACGAAAGCCTCTCCTTACGCCCCACGCACGCCGTTCCCGAGGCAGCCGCTTCGTCGTCCCGTGTTGAGATCCACGAGGCACAACTTACAGGTAATGATCTTGTCCTGCGGACTTAAGTTGACATGAGCATTCAGGCTTATCAGATCTCGACGTGGACTCGCCGGTTTTTTCGATCCGTGAGAATATGTTATGTTCGATGGGTTTTTTAAGAATGGTCTATCGCGTCGAATTGCTGCTCAAACTTTACTCATTGGGTTGGTTATAGCAATCATCGGAGCCGGTGGATTGCGATCGTATTATCTGGAGATGGTGTCTGGACGCCTGCAATCCTTGCACACGATCACGGAGCTGTTCACAACCTACGCGCAGCACCTCGAGTCCCAGGTGCGGAGCGGCGCCCTGACCCGCGATGCTGCCCTGGCGGAGCTGGCCGAGACGGCCATGGCCATGCGCTTCGACAACGGCACCAACTACGTCGCCATCTATGAGATGGACGGAACGGTTCTGGCGGTTCCCGACCGCAGGCTTGTCGGCAGCAACCAGCTGGAAACCCAGGTCGACGGGGTGCGCGTGGCCGGGACGCTGATCGATCGGCTGAAGACCTCCGACACGGCCATGATGACCTACCTTTATCCCCGGCCTGGGCGTGAGGGCCTGTATCCGAAGACGACGCTCGCCGTCAGGTTCACGCCCTGGAACATCGTGATCGCGGCGGGGACCTATACGGACGACATCAAGGCAGCCTTCTTCGCCCTCGCCCTGGCGGCGGTCGGCCTGCTCGTCGGGGTGGGCACCCTCGGGCTGATCGGCTCGGTCCTGATCGGGCGCGGTATCACGCGTCCGCTCGCTCAGCTCGGTCGTCGGATGCAGGCCCTCGCCCAGGGCGACGGCACGGACCCGATTCCCGGGCTCGAGCGGAAGGACGAGATCGGTCAGATGGCCCGGACCGTGGAGGTGTTCCGCCAAGCGCTGATCGCCAAGGCCGAGATGGACCGGGCGGCGGCGCAGGAAACGCAGGCCAAGGCCCGGCACGCCCAGAAGCTCGACGACCTCACCCGGGCGTTCGAGGCCAATGCCGCGTCCCTGATGACCGGTGTCTCGGCCGCCGCCACGCAGATGGAGGCGACCGCGGAGGTCATGGCGCGGACGGCCTCGCGCACCCGTGCCCGGGCCACGCGGGTCGCCGGGGGCGCGCAGGAGACCGCCGGGAGCGTACAGAGCGTCGCCGCCGCCACCGAGGAAATGGCGATCACCATCCAGGAAATCTCCGGACAGATGACGCAATCCTCGGCCAAGACCGCGCAGGCGGCCACCGAGTCGCAGCGCACGGACGCCATCGTGGGCGACCTCCTGAACGGGGCCGAGCGGATCGGGGCCGTCGCCAGCATGATCGCGGGCATCGCCCGTCAGACCAACCTCCTGGCCCTCAACGCCACGATTGAGGCGGCCCGGGCCGGCGAGGCGGGTCGGGGCTTCGCCGTCGTGGCCGCCGAGGTCAAGGGGCTGGCCGAGCAGACCGCCACCGCCACCGCGGAGATCGCCACCCGGATCGGCGCCGTCCAAGCGTCGACCCGGCAGGCCGTGGAGGCGATCCAGGGAATCGGTCGCACCATGGGAGAGGTCAGCACCCTTGCGGCGGCGGTCGCGGCTGCGATCGAGCAGCAGGGGGCGACCACCCAGGAGATCGTGCGCAGCGTTGCGCGCGCCGCGGCGGGCACCGAGGCGGTCACCGGCAACATCGCCGACGTCTCGCAGGGCGCCGAGGAAACCGGCGGTGCGGCCGAGCTGGTTCTCGGCGCCGCGGTCGACATGTCGCGCAGGTCCGAGCAGCTCTCCGCCGAGATCCACCGGTTCCTCGACGGCATCCGCGCCGCCTGAGCGGCGCGTGTCGTCCGCCGGGGCGGCGGCGCCGCACAACAAAAGACCGGCCCGGCTGAGCCGGACCGGTCTGAAACGGGGCGATCGCTCCGGCCTGCGGAACGGGTCGGACCGCTTATTCGGCGGCGGCCGGCGCCGCGGCCGGCGTATCCTTGGCCTTGTAGCGGTCGGTGCGCTCGACGATGCGGGCCGACTTCCCGCGGCGGTCGCGCAGGTAGTACAGCTTGGCGCGGCGCACCTTGCCGCGGCGGGCCACCTTGATCGAATCGATCATCGGGGAATGGACCGGGAAGACGCGCTCCACGCCTTCGCCGTAGGAGATCTTGCGGACCGTGAAGCTCTCGTTGAGGCCGCCGCCCGAGCGGGCGATGCAGACGCCCTCGTAGGCCTGGACGCGGGTGCGCTCGCCTTCCTTCACGCGGACGTTCACGATGAGGGTATCGCCCGGCTCGAAATCCGGGATGGTCTTGGCGAGGCGCGCGACTTCCTCGCGCTCCAGCTGCTCGATGATGTTCATGGCATAGCTCCGGCCGTCGCGCCGTTCCGCCCCTCATGGGCGACCGGCACCAGGATTTCGGCGATCCTGTTGTGAGTTGGGCGGCTCTCTACAGGATCGCCGCCGGCTTGTCGATTGCCGTCGGCTGCGATCAGCGACGGCCCGCGCCGGGCGGCTCGCGCGCCGCCTCGGCCTCGGGCAGCACGCAGGCCAGCAGGAACGTCGCGAGGTCGTCCGTGATGTGGTCGATATGCGCCTCGCGCACCGCCTCCTGCTCGAACGCCTCCCGATAGGGATCGGCGACCTTCGGCACCACCAGCACGGTCGCCATGCCGAGATCGTGCGGGACCGCGAGGTTGCGGGCGATGTCCTCGAACAGCGCCGCGCGGGTCGGCTCGACCGCGTGCTTGCTCAGGAACCGCTCGTAGGTCGCCCGTTCCGGCTTCGGGACGAAATCGGCGGCGGCGATGTCGAACACGTCCTCGAAATGGTCGAGGATGCCGAGCTTGGCGGCGACGTTCTCGGCGTGGCGGCGCGAGCCGTTGGTCAGGATCAGCTTGCGCCCGGGCAGCCGCTCGATCGCCTGGCCGAGGGCCGTGTCGAGCTTGATCGACGAGTGGTCGATGTCGTGGGCGAAGTCGAGGAAATCGTGGGGATCGACACCCGCCTCGATCATCAGCGCCGACAGGGTCGTGCCGTAGCGGTGATAGAAGTGCTTCTGCAGCGCGCGCGCCGAGAGTCCGTCGAGCCCGTAGAGCTGCATCACGTAGAGGGTGATGCGCTCGTCGACCTTCGGCCAGACCTCGGCGTCGCTCGGGTAGAGGGTGTTGTCGAGGTCGAACACCCAGGTGTCGACGTCGGCGAAGTCGCGGGCCGCAGGCGAGGTGAACTGGGCCTTGTCGGGGTGGTGCACCGGAACCCCTCAGGTTGCTGATACCTGCCAAATCTGTGGACCGGAACGGTCAAGCTCGCAAGTTTGCCGCTTGTCCGGGCCTTGCTGGGCGGGCGGGGTACGACAATGCGCGGCGGTCGCGGGATGTTGCGGTCCCGGATCCGCGCCGCATCGCCCCGGGCGGCGACGCGGCGCGCGGGCGGTTCGGGACTCAGCCCCGTCGGATCAGCGTGCCGGCGCCGTAATCGGTGAACAGCTCGAGCAGCACGGCGTGGTTGACCTTGCCGTCGAGGATGACCACCGCCTCCACACCGCGCTCGATCGCGTACATGCAGGTCTCGATCTTGGGGATCATCCCGCCCGTGATGGTGCCGTCCGCGATCAGGCGCCGGCAATCCTCGACGGTGAGTTCCGGAATCAGCTTCTTGTCCTTGTCGAGGACGCCCGGGACGTCGGTGAGCAGCAGCAGGCGCTTGGCCCGGAGCGCGCCGGCGATGGCCCCCGCGAAGGTGTCGGCGTTGACGTTGTAGGTCTGGCCGTCCGCCCCGTAGGCCACCGGGGCGAGAACCGGGATCAGCTCGGCCTTCAGCACCGCGTCGAGGACGCCGCGCTCGACGTGATCCGGCTCACCCACGAGGCCGAGATCGATGGCCTGCTCCTGATGGCTCTCCGGATCGACGACGGTCTTCATCGCCCGCTTGGCGCGGACCATGTTGCCGTCCTTGCCGCACAGGCCCACCGCCCGGCCGCCTTCGGCGGAGATCCAGCCGACGATCTGCTTGTTGATCAGGCCCGCCAGGACCATCTCGACCACCTCGACGGTGGCCTCGTCGGTCACGCGCAGGCCGCCGCGGAACTCGGACTGGATGCCGAGCCGGTCCAGCATCCGGCCGATCTGCGGTCCGCCGCCATGCACGACGATCGGCTTCAGCCCGGACTGTTCCAGAAGGACGATGTCCTCGGCGAAGTCCTCGGCCGCGGCGCGGTCACCCATGGCGTGACCGCCATATTTGATCACCACGATTTCCTGGTCGTAGCGCTGCATGTGGGGCAGCGCCTGGGCCAGGACCTCGGCGCGCACGTGCACGTTCGGCAATTCGGTCATCGCGGTCCTTCGCCGATCCTCGGGTCGGGTCTTCGGGGGCGGATCCGGGCCTCCCCGTCGGGCGGTGGCGCTTCTACAGGAAGCCGCCCGCGCTGCGAAGCCGCCCCGCGCAGGATGACGGCGGCGGGGCGCGTTCCGGCGTCCGGCGCGCGGCAGCCGAGCCACGCTGTCAAACCACAGTCATGCTTTGCGGGTGTTGCATTCGCGTGACAGACTGGAGGCGATCCAGGCTGGCCCGGCTTGCATCGTCGAACGGCCGGGATCATGTTGCATCGCAGCAAGCCGCTGGGCGAGCTGCCGGGAGAGCCCGATGCGGATTGCGATGATTGGGGCCGGATATGTCGGCCTGGTCTCCGGAGCATGTCTCGCCGATTTCGGCCACGCGGTGGTGTGCATCGACCGCGACTCGGACAAGATCGCCAGCCTCGACGCCGGCCGCATGCCGATCTACGAGCCGGGCCTCGACGCGCTCGTCGTCGAGAACGTCCGGCAGGGCCGCCTCGCCTTCGGTTCGACCATGCGCCAGGCCGTGGCCGAGGCCGACGCGGTGTTCATCGCGGTGGGGACGCCGTCCCGCCGCGGCGACGGCTTCGCCGACCTGAGCTTCGTGTTCGACGCCGCCCGGGAGATCGCCGGGGCGCTGTCGGGCTTCACCGTGGTGGTGACCAAGTCGACCGTGCCGGTGGGAACCGGTGACGAGGTCGAGCGGATCATCCGCGAGACCAACCCCGAGGCGGCGTTCGCCGTCGTTTCCAATCCCGAGTTCCTGCGCGAGGGCGCGGCCATCGCCGACTTCAAGCGCCCCGACCGCATCGTGGTCGGCGCTGAGGACGCCCGGGCCGAGGCGGTGATGCGCGAGGTCTACCGGCCGCTCTACCTCAATCAGGCGCCGATCATGGTGACGTCGCGGCGCACCGCGGAGCTGACCAAGTACGCGGCGAACGCCTTTCTGGCGGCCAAGATCACCTTCATCAACGAGATCGCGGACCTGTGCGAGGAGGTCGGAGCCGACGTCCAGGCGGTGGCGCGCGGCATCGGCCTGGACAACCGGATCGGGTCGAAGTTCCTGCATGCCGGGCCGGGCTACGGCGGCTCGTGCTTTCCCAAGGACACGCTGGCGCTGGTCAAGACCGCTCAGGACGCCGGCACCCCGCTGCGGCTGGTCGAGACAGTGGTGGCCGTCAACGACCAGAGGAAGCGCGCCATGGCGCGCAAGGTGATCAAGGCCTGCGGCGGTTCGGTGCGGGGCAAGACGGTGGCGCTGCTCGGCCTGACCTTCAAGCCCAACACCGACGACATGCGCGACGCGCCCTCGCTGGCGATCGTGGCCGGCCTGCAGGATGCCGGTGCGCGGATCCGCGCCTACGATCCGGAAGGCATGGAGCAGGCGCGTGCCCTGATGCCGGCTGTGGATTATGCCGAGAACGCCTACGCCTGCGCGGAGGGCGCCGACGCCCTGGTGATCGTCACCGAATGGAACGCATTCCGGGCGCTGGACCTCGACCGCCTGCGCCAGACCATGTCGTCCGGCGGATCGGCGCCCGTGCTGATCGACCTGCGCAACATCTACGATCCCGAAAGCGCCGCCCGCCACGGTTTCACCTATTGCGGCGTCGGACGAACCAAGCAGAGCACGGCACGGAGCGCGTCTTGAGGGTCTCGGGCGCGGCCGACGGACCCGAATTCCTGTGCGGGATCTGCGCCCTGTCGCGAAGATCTCTTTCGGAAGCGACCCCGATGCCGCTAGACGGGCCGCGGCCGCAGAGGCGCAACTGTGGCTTTCTCGTGATCGAGGCTGCGTCTCAACAGCCGGTGCAACGGTTCAATCTTGGCTTTTTGGCCGCAGGCATTGGATAAGCCCGTGATGAATACATGTCACAGCCTCCGGCAATTTTGCCATCGAGGGATGACCTCGCCTTGGGGCTGGTTGGACACCGCAATGGTGCCACAGTAAGGGGTGAGAGGGTACTCACTCGTCGAGAGCCGAGCCGACTTCCGATAACGAGCGTGTGCGAACCGAACGTGACACAACGTACAGACATTGCGATCGTCGGACGCGCATGCCGACTGCCCGGAGCCCCCAGTGTGGACGGGCTGTGGTCACTCCTGTCCGCTGGACGCTGCGCCGTCAGCAAGGTGCCGGCAGACCGCTTTTCCCTGGAGCGGTTCGCCCACCCCCGCGCCCATGAGCGCGGCAAGAGCTACACCTGGGCGGCCGGTGTCATCGACGACGTCTGGTCGTTCGATCCGGCGGTGTTCGGCATCTCGCCCCGCGAGGCCGAACAGATGGATCCGCAGCAGCGGATGCTGCTGGAGCTGACCTGGGAAGCCCTCGAGGACGCGGGTCTGCGCCCGTCGAGCGTGGCCGGCAGCAACATCGGCGTGTTCGTCGGTGCGTCGTCCCTCGATTACGGCAACCTGCGCATCCTCGACGCGCCGTCGGGCGACGCCTACGCGGCGACCGGCAACACGCTCTCGATCATCTCGAATCGCATCTCCTACATCTTCGACCTGAAGGGTCCGAGCTTCACGGTCGACACGGCCTGCTCGTCCTCGCTCGTCGCCTTCGACAACGCCGTCCAGGCGATCCGGTCGGGCCGCGTGGACACCGCCGTCGTCGCCGGCGTCAACGTCCTGGCGAGCCCGTTCAACTTCATCTGCTTCTCCAGCGCGCAGATGCTCTCGCGCACCGGCCTGTGCCAGGCGTTCTCCAAGAACGCCGACGGCTACGTGCGGTCCGAGGGCGGCGTGGTTTTCGTGCTGCAATCGGCCGAGGCCGCGCGGCGCAACGGCGCCACGGTCCGCGCCGTCGTGGCGGCCTCGGGGATCAACTCCGACGGGCGCACCACCGGAATCTCCCTCCCCTCGGGCTACGCCCAGGGTGCCCTGCTGGAGAAGGTCTACCGCGAGGCCGAGATCGGGCTCGACGACCTCGCCTTCATGGAGGCGCACGGCACCGGCACGCCGGTGGGCGACCCGATCGAGGCCTCGGCCATCGGCTCGAAGCTCGGCCGCGGCCGGCAGGCGCCGCTGCCGATCGGCTCGATCAAGACCAATATCGGCCACACCGAGCCGGTCTCGGGCCTCGCCGGCCTGATGAAGGCGACGCTGGCGCTGGAGCACGACCTCGTGCCGCCGTCGCTGCACGCGGCCGAACTCAACCCCGAGATCCCCTTCGGCGAACTCAACCTTCAGGTCGTGCGCGCGCCGCTGAAGATCGGCCGCGGTTCGCGCGAGCGCTTCGCCGGCGTGAACTCGTTCGGGTTCGGCGGCACCAACGCCCACGTGGTCATCACTGACGCCCCCGCCTGGGCGAAGGCTCCCGAGGCCGCTCCCGCGCCCGCCGCGCAGGTGCTCCTGCTTTCGGCCCAGAGCCGGGCGGCCCTGAACGAGCTGGCCCTCGACTACGCCGAGCGCCTTGAGGCCGAGCCCGCGAAGGCCGCCGCCGTGGCCGCCGCGGTCGCGCATCGCCGCGAGCGCATGTCTGCCCGCCTCGCCGTGGCGCTGGACGGCAAGACCGACGTCGCCGCCGCCCTGCGCGCTATCGGCGAAGGTGAGGACACCGCGGACGCCTTCACCGGCACCGCGGTCGACCGCGTCGCCGAGGTGGCCTTCGTCTATTCCGGCAACGGCAGCCAGTGGGCCGGCATGGGCCGCGAGGCCTACGAGGAGAACCCCACCTTCCGGGCCGCCTTCGACCGGATCGACACGCTGTTCCAGGTCCATTCGGACTGGTCGCTGAAGGAAGCCCTCTACGCCGACGACCTGGACGGGCGCCTCGCGCTCACCAGCGTCTCGCAGCCGCTGATCTTCGCGATCGAGAGCGCCTCCACGGCCGCCCTCAAGGCGAAGGGCCTGATCCCCTCCTACGTCCTCGGCCACAGCGTGGGCGAGATCGCGGCCGCCGAGGCCGCCGGCATCCTGAGCCTGGAGGACGCGGTCCGGGTCATCTACTACCGCAGCCACCACCAGGAGACGACGCACGGCCAGGGCACCATGGCGGTGCTGCTGATGCCGGCCGAGGAGGTCGAGTCCTTCCTCAGGGATTACCCGACCCTCGACATCGCCGCCTACAACAGCCCGAAGGCCGTCACGGTCGCCGGGCCGGTGGCGGATATCGACGCCGCCCTCAAGGCCCTGTCGCGCAAGCGTCGCCGCGGCCGCAAGCTCGACCTCGCCTACGCCTTCCACGGCCGGCTGATGGACCCGACCGAGAAGCCGCTCCTGCGCGATCTCGCCGGGCTGAAGGCCAAGACCGGCACCACCGCGATGGTCTCCACCGTCACCGGCAGCGTGCTGGACGGGTCCCATTTCGGCGCCGGCTACTGGTGGCGCAACATCCGCGAGCCGGTGCGCTTCTGCGAAGCCGTGCAGGACGCCACCCGCCGCGGCGCCCGCGTCTTCGTCGAGGTCGGCCCGCGCGCGACCCTCATGTCGCATGTCGGTGACGCAGTCGAGCCGCTGGGCATCGAGACCGCCACGGTCGGCGTGATGCACCGCAAGGCCTCCGGCGGCGACCCGATCGCCAAGGCGGTCAGCGCCGCCCTGGTCCAGGGCGCGCAGGTCGACGAGAGCCTGCTGTTCGGCGACGCGCCGAAGGGCGACGTGCCGCTGCCGACCTATCCGTGGCAGCGCCGGCCGTTCCGCCTCGCCGACACCACCGAGGGCGTCGGCGCCATGAGTCCCCGCCCCTACCACCCGTTGATCGGGTCGCGCACGACCTTCGACGGCCTGGAATGGAACGGCTTCGTCGATCCGGCCACGGTGCCCGAGCTCGAGGATCACAAGGTCGACGGCCAGGTGATCATGCCCGGCGCCGGCTTCGTCGAGATGGCGCTGTCCTGCGTCCGCGAGGCCCTGCGCGACGACGAGATCGTGCTCGCCGATTTCGAGATCGTGGCGCCGATGGTGTTCGCCGAGGATGCCCTGCGCGAGGTCGCGGTGCGCCTGTCGGGCTCCGGCAACGGCATCCAGGTTCTCAGCCGCCCGCGCCTGACGCAAACGCCCTGGCAGCTCCATGCCCAGGCCAAGATCGTCGAGGGAACCTTCTCGGCCCCCAAGACGCCGGACCTGGACGGCTTCAGCTTCGAGACCGCCGGCGACCACGTGCTCTCCGGCGATGCGCTCTACGCCAAGGCCCTCGCCTCGGGGCTGGCCTTCGGTCCGAGCTTCCAGCAGGTGGCGATGAGCGCCCGGCTGGACGACGCCACCATCGTGTCCGACCTGCTGCCGGCCGAGCCCGACACCCGCTACGCCCTCGTGCCGAACCGGCTCGACGCCTGCTTCCACGGGCTGATCCTGCTCTTCGCCGACCTGCTCGGCGAGAATGGCGGCAAGGCCTACATCCCGGTGCGCTTCGGCGAGGTCCGGCTGCTGCGCCCCGGCGCGGTGATCGCCCGCTCGATCATCCGCACCCGGCGCTGCAACGAGCGCTCGATCCTGGCGGACTTCACCCTGCTCGACGCCGACGGCGCCGTGATCGCCACGATCCGCGAGGGCCGGTTCCAGGCCCTGCGCGCGAAGAGCGGCGGCGACCTCTCGGCCTTCGCGATCTCGCAGGTGCCGGAACTCGCCACCGAGCCGACGGCGATCCCGATGGAGCGCCGGCCGAGCGTGGCTGCGCGGCTGCGGCCGCTCGCCGCCGAGGCCAAGGGACCGGCCGATGCCGCCCTGTCGCCGGGGCACCTCCTCCTGGAGGGCTGGGCCACGTCGCTCGCCTACCGCCTCGCCTACGGCCTGGCGCAGGGCGAGACCGTCTCGGTCACCGACCGGCGCGTGCCCGAGGCCTTGCGCCCCTGGCTCCTGAACGCCCTCTACGCCCTCGAGAGCAGCGGCCTCGCCGAGCGCGCGGGGGAGAACTGGACCCTGGGCGACGGTTCCGCGCTCCCGGCCCCCGACGAGATCATGCGCTGGATCGCGGGCGACCACCCGGATCTCTCGGCCGAACTGGTGCTGATCGCCGATGTCGGCGCCCTGGTCGACCGCCTGCTCGCCGGCAAGCTGACCGATGCGCCCGCGCTGCCGCAGGGGGCGATCGACGCCTTCGTGCTGCGCTCCGCCACCGCGCGGCACGGTGCCGACGTGGTCGCCAAGCTGATCGAGCGCAGCCGCGCCCTGCTCCCGAAGGAGCGGGCGCTGCGGGTTCTGCAGGTCGGCTTCGGTCCGCTCTCGGCGCAGACCGCGATCTTCGCGGACGCCGCCGAGGCCCGGCTCACCGTCTTCGAGACGGACCGCAGGCTCGCGGAGCGCGCCCGCCTGTCGCTGGGCCGCGCCGCCGCCGTGATCGAGGCCGCGGATGAACTCGCTCCGGCGAGCTTCGACCTGATCCTGGCCTCCGGCAGCCTCCACCGGGGCGACCGGTCCCTGCCGGGCCAGCTCGCCGGGGCGCTCGCCACCGGGGGGCTGCTGGTGGCCGTCGAGCCCGGCGCCTCCCTGTTCCGCGACCTCGTGTTCGGCCTCACAGCCGGCTGGTTCGAGGAGGCGGTCGGAGGCCTGCCCGTAGGCCGTCTGGAGGACATAGAGGGCTGGCAGCGGACGCTCAGCGCCCACGGCCTCGTCAAGGTCGAGGTCGAGCGGGCCGCGTCCGCCAACGGTGACGACCTGCTGCTGACCGCCGAGGCGCCGGTGCGCCCGGGGCCGGCCCCGGCTCAGAGCTTCGCTTTCGTGATCGGCTCGGACGACGAGTTCGCCGCCGAGACCGCCTCGTCCCTGGCGACCCTGCTGGTCGCGGGCGGCGTGCACGTCTCGATCATCCTGGACTCCGAGACCTCCCTGATGGAGCTGGAGAAGGAGACCCCCGACACGGTGGTGTTCCTGGCCGGCGCCTTCACCCGCGGCGGCGAGGCGGCCGAGCGGCTGCGCGACCGCTGCCTCAGTCTGAAGCGCTGCACGGAGCATCTCGGCGCCCGCCAGACCAAGCTCTGGGTCGTGGCGCCGGGCGCCACCCGCGACCGCGGCGGCCAGACCACCAACATCGAAGCCGGTGTCTGGGCCTTCTCCCGCACGCTCGCCAACGAGGCCCCGAACCTCGACGTGCGCCGGATCGACCTCTCCCCCGAGATGTCGTCGAAGCGCGCCTCCGAGCGCCTGCGCGACCTCATCCTCTCCGGCACCCCGGAGACCGAGATCGTGCTGGACGACGAGCGGACCCAGGTCGTGCGCTTCCATGCCGGCCGGCCACAGCACCGGGATCCGGCGGATGCCGTCCCGGCCGGGGCCGCGCGTCTCGAGCGCAGCAACACCGGCGGCTTGAGCGAGATGGTCTGGGGTCCGGCCGAGCGCCGCACCCCCGGCAAGGGCGAGATGGAAATCGCGGTGGAGGCCACCGGCCTCAACTTCCGCGACGTGCTCTGGGCGCTCTCCATGCTTCCCGAGGAGATCCTGGAGGACGGTTTCGCCGGCCCCCGCCTCGGCCTCGAATGCGCCGGCCGCGTCACCGCCGTCGGTCCGGGCGTGAAGGGCTTCAAGGTCGGCGATCCGGTCGTCGCCTTCGCCCAGTCGGGCTTCGCCACCCACATCGTGGTGCCGGACCTCGTCGTCGCGCCGATGCCTCACGGCCTGGACCCGATGGCGGCCGCCACCGTGCCGGTGGCCTTCCTCACCGCCTATTACAGCCTCGTCTCCTGCGCCCGGATGCGGCGCGGCGAGTGGGTGCTGGTCCATGGCGGCGCGGGCGGCGTCGGCCTTGCGGCCCTGCAGATCGCCAAGCTGAAAGGCGCACGGGTCATCGCCACGGCGGGCTCCCGCGAGAAGCGGGCTCTGGTGAAGGCGCTGGGCGCCGAGCACGTGCTCGATTCCCGCTCGCTGGCCTTCGTGGACGAGGTCCGGGCGATCACCGGCGACGGCGTCGACATCGTCCTGAACAGCCTGTTCGGCGAGGCGATGGAGCGCTCGCTCAACGCGCTGCGGCCTTTCGGCCGCTTCGTCGAGCTGGGAAAGCGCGACTACGTCGCCAACACCCATATCGGCCTGCGCCCGTTCCGGCGGAACCTCAGCTACTTCGGTGTCGACCTCGATCAGGTGATCCAGCACCAGGGCGACGACGGCGCGCGGATGTTCCGCGAGGTGATGGCCCTGTTCAACGACGGCGGCCTCAAGCCGCTGCCGTACCAGCCCTTCACGGCAGCCGAGACCTCGGACGCGTTCCGGCTGATGCAGCAGTCGGGTCACATCGGGAAGATCGTGATCAGCCCGCCCAAGGCCGGCACGATCATGAAGGAGACCGGCCGGCCGTTCACGGTCTCGGCCGAGGGTGTCCACCTGCTGACCGGCGGCCTCGGGGGCTTCGGCCTGGAGGCGGCGCGCTGGCTGATCGACCGGGGTGCCAGGCACCTCGTGCTCGCCGGCCGCAAGGGCGCGGCCACCGACGAGGCCAAGGCCATCGTCGCCGAACTCGCCGGCCGGGGCGTGACCGTCGAGGCCAAGGCGGTCGACATCACGAGCCGGGCCTCCGTAGACCGGCTCATCGCCGGGATCGAGCAGGGCGGGAAGAAGCTGGCCGGCGTGCTGCACGCCGCCGCGGTGCTCCAGGACGGCCTGATCTCCAACATCGACGCCGCGGCGCTCGACGCGGTGATCGGCCCGAAGGTGATCGGCGCCCAGCACCTGGACGCCGCCACCCGGGACCGGAGCCTCGACTACTTCGTCCTGTTCTCCTCGGCCACGACCTTCATCGGTAACCCGGGTCAGGGCTCCTACGTGGCCGCCAACGGCTTCATGGAGGGCTTGGCGCGGCAGCGCCGCCGCCGCGGCCTGCCGGCCCTCGCGGTCGCCTGGGGCGCCATCGGCGATGTCGGCATGCTCGCCCGCAACAAGGCAGTCATGGAAGGCCTCGCCGGCCGCGTCGGCGTCACGCCGATGGAGGCCCGCCGCTGCCTCGACCTGATGGCCGAGGCGCTGGGGAGCCAGGGTACCTCTCCGGACGAGGCGGTGATCGCCATCGCGGCGATGCACTGGGGCAAGGCGCGTGAGCGGCTCGCCACCATGCGTTCGCCGAGCTACGCCGAACTCGGGACCGACCAGCAGGCCGAGGCCGGCGGCGTCCAGGCGATCAACATCGGGGCGCTCCTCAAGGGCGGCGACATCGATGCGGTCCGCAAGACCGTGTCGGACGCGATCGTCGAGGACATCGCCCGCATCCTGCGCCTGCCGAAGGACGACATCAGCCGCGTGCGCCAGCTCTCGGAGATCGGCCTCGATTCGCTGATGGGCGTCGAACTCGGCGCCAGCCTGCAGGAGCGCTTCGCCCTCGACGCGCCGCCCGCGGGTCTGTCCTCGGGCATGACCGTCAACGAGCTGTCGGAGTCCTTAATTCAGGCGGTTTCCGCGCCCATGGACGAGGCGGCCGGCGTCGCGATGAGCCTCGTCTCGAAGCATGTCGGCGGTGAGATCGATGCGCAGATGATGGCGCCTCTCCGGGAACTCATCGAGCAGACGTCCAGCGAGATCAAAGAGACCAACTCATGACTGATACGGCACGGCCGGACGGCGGGCGCGCGGCGCTCGCCGGCTTCGTGACCAACCGGCTCGGGCGCGCCACGCCGCGCCCGGCCCCCGTCAAGGCGGCCTCGCCCACCGGCAAGTCGGCTGCGCAGAACTTCGAGAATCTGCCGGGCTACCGCGAGCTCAAGCTGCAGCGCCAGGCGGCCGAGTTGATCGGCCTGGGCAACCCTTTTTTCCGGGTCCACGACGCTAAGGCCGGGGCGACCACCCGGATCGACCAGAAGAGCTTCACCAACTTCTCGTCGTACGACTATCTCGGCCTGAACGGTCACCCGCGGGTGAGCAACGCGGCCCGGGAGGCGATCGAGGCCTACGGCACCTCCTCCTCGGCGAGCCGCGTCGTGGCGGGCGAGCGGCCCGGCCATATCAGCCTCGAACAGGCTTTGGCCAAGCACTACCACTCCGAGGGCTGTGTCGTGATGGTGAGCGGGCACGCCACCAACGTCACCACCATCGGCGCCCTGCTGGAAGCCGGCGACGTAATCTTCCACGACGCCCTGTCCCACAACAGCATCGTCACCGGCGCGCAACTTTCCGGAGCGCAGCGGCGGTCCTTCGCGCACAACGACCTCGACGCCCTGGAGACCCTGCTCCAGTCGACCCGCCACGAGCATCGGCGGGCGCTGATCGTCGTCGAGGGCCTCTACAGCATGGACGGCGACGCGCCGGATCTCGCCGGTCTCGTCGCCCTGAAGAAGCGCTACGACGCGTGGCTGATGGTCGACGAGGCGCACGGTCTGGGCGTCACCGGCCGCACCGGCGCCGGCCTGTTCGAGCATTGCGGTGTCGATCCCAAGGAGGTCGACATCTGGATGGGCACGCTCTCGAAGACCCTGTCCACCTGCGGCGGCTACATTTGCGGCCCGATCGCGCTGATCGAGTACCTGAAGCACTCGGCCGGCGGCTTCGTCTACAGCGTCGGCATGTCGCCGCCGCTTGCCGCGGCCGCGGAGGTGGCGCTGGCCGTGATGCATGCCGAGCCGGAGCGGGTCGAGCGCCTGCGCCAGAACGGCACCCTGTTCCTGGCGACCGCCAAGAAGCTCGGCCTCGATACCGGCTTCAGCCTCGGCCTCGCCGTTGTGCCGATCATCGTCGGCGACTCGCTCAAGGCCGTGACGCTCTCGGACCGTCTGTTCCGCCGCGGTATCAACGTGCAGCCGATCATCCATCCGGCGGTGCCGGAGCGGGCCTCGCGCCTGCGCTTCTTCCTCACCTCCGAGCACACTGCCGACCAGATCCGCGATACGGTGACCGCGGTGGCCGAGGAGCTGGCGGCGATCGACAAGGGCGGTTCCCTGATCGAGCAGCTGCTCGCGAAGCGGGTCTGAGCGCAGCTCGGACACTCCGCGCGTCGGAGCCATAGAACGAGACAGGGCGCGGATGTTATCCGCGCCCTGTCTTCGTTTCGGGTCACACCGCGCGACGCCACTGTGCACGTCACGCGGCGGGCCGGGAGCCGCCGCCGGCCCGGAAGCCGGCGGTTGGGTCAGTTCTTCGTGTAGGCGTAGGCGGTTGCCGCCGAGGCCACCGGCCCGGTGACGCCGTTGAAGGCGGTGAGCACCTTCTGGACCTCGGTGAACGGCGCGTTCGACACGTAGATCAGGTCGCGGTTGCGCATGCGGAACGCCTGGGACACGAACAAGCTGTTGGGGTCGCGCATGTCGATCCGGTAGACCACCGGCACAAGCGGCGTGCCGAGCAGCCGCGAGCCTGGGCTGAGGCGGCGAACCACGCTGGCCGGCTCGAATCGGAAGATGAACGTGCCGGACGGATCGGCGGCGAAGTCCGACAGGCCCCGCGCCTTGGCCAGCGCCTGTGCCAGGGTGATGCCGTCGGCCTGGAACGGCAGCTCGGTGCTGTTGCCCAGCGCGCCCACCGCGATGAACGTCTGCGGATCGCGCACCAGGGTGAGCACGTCGTTGGGCCGCAGGTAGATGTTCTCCTTGGGGTTGGACACCACCGTGGTCAGCGGCACTGTGGCGGTGAGCGGCCCGCGCGAGAGCCGCACGAAGGTCTCGTTGACTGGGGCGCGGTTGCCGCCGGCGGCGGCGATGACGTCGAGGATGCGGT
>NZ_JBFUGA010000028.1:0-55043 GCF_056403155.1 Methylobacterium sp. P3_A11 | reverse complement strand
TCGCGCCGCAGGCGCTTGAGCTCGGCGGCCATGTCCTCCTGCCGATCGGCCGGCGGGTGATCCATCTCCCGCTCACGCCGGCCGTCGATCCAGGTGCGCAGCGTCGAGAGCCCGACGCCGAGATCGGGGGCTACCTCGCGGCGGGACCGCCCGCTCGTCTGCGCCCATCGCACCGCCTCAGCGCGAAACTCAGGGGTAAAGGTCTGCTTCCGGTCTGCCATCGGAAACCCCCTCCTTCAGGAAAAGAGCCCTCCACTTTCTCGAGGCAAGTCCACGGCTGGGCGACGCCTGGGACATTGATACTGGTGCGCTGCGAGCTACCCTCCCGGTGAGCGGAACCGGAGCGGTGCGGAGTGATCATGAGACGGGCGACGGCCAGGTGGCTCGTAGCGGCGCTTGCGGGGGTTGCCAGCCTTCCTGCCGAGGCTCAGGGCGGCCGGGGGAATAGGGTGACTCCCCGTTCGAGGATCCAAGCGCGCCCACCCGCTTTTCCGCAACCGCCAACGACGAGGCTGCGTCCTCCGGACGACGGCATCATCCATTGGAACACGCCGAACAAAGACGGCAACCTGGGCGGTCCTGGGACGGGTGGAAGTGGCGGCGGAGGAGGCTGATCTGCTCGGCCTTCACAATCCGGCGCTCAAGACGCGGCAAGCTGTAGCGGTAGAGGTTGCCTGACGGACACGATGTCAGCCGCGCCGGTGGAGCGTCATCCGAATAGGGGTAGTGTTCCGCAGCACGTCGCGGGTTGATGTCTGGTGCTTAACTATGGCTCGCACCGTCGGCGCCGATAGGACTATGCGGCGTAGGTGCTGGAAGGTCTCCACCATGTTGACTCGCACCGTCATCAGCCTCGCCGCCCCTGTCTTCGTCCTCGCCGCATGGGCCGCTCCGTCCTTGGCCCAACCCGCCGCCAATGGCGGACCGAAGCTCCTGATCCACGGCAACTACTGCGGTCCGGGCAACAATGCCCCCTTGCCGCCGATCGACGCTCTCGATGCAGCTTGTGCTCGTCACGACGCCTGCACGCCCGATGTCGGCCTCCCCTCGAAGGCTTGTAACGTTCGGCTGGAGCAAGAAGCAGCGGCAGTCGCCCGGGATCTGCGTCAACCCGATGATGTTCGCTCCTTGGCGGGCTTCGTAGCCTCGTTCGCTGCGTCCGCCGCTTCCAGCACCGCTCCGTCGGTGCTCCCAGCGAGGCTAGGTCGCTAAGTGACGGGCGGTCAGCTCCCGCCAGCCGGGCCATCGTCCGGCCTCGCTACAGCACAACGTTCCTGAACAACTCGGCGGAAGCTGAGGTGTGGACGTTAGTGTCCGGCCCGGGCTTCTGCACGAGCACCGACACGAAGCCGTTGTTCTCAATGCGTGGGCTACCCACGATACTGGGACCGCCCCTGCCAGGGCAGATCGTCGAGGCGGCGCTGATAGGAGCCGTGGGTCGGATCTGATTGCATTCGGCAAACCGGACAGCACGACGCCTCCGACCGCGGCACGGCCATCACCGTCACTCGCTCGGGCTTGGACACGACCGCGATGACGCGCAACGAGGCCGGAATGAAGGGAAGCAGGCGCTTGGGCATGAGCAGCTCGGGGATGGCATTCATCCCATCGAAATCGCCGCTACGCGCGACGGCTCCCGATAACCCCGTTCCGCCACACGAAATGACGGAGAACCCCAAGTCTCCGCAAATGTGGGCTTTCAAAATTCCCTATCCGGCGGGTTCGGTGGTGATCGGTGATCAGCCGGCGATATAATCAAGGGTCGCCTTCTTGGGTGGCCGGCCGCGGTGCCTTGGAACCGGCGGCGGGGTGAAGTTTACCGGAGCCTATCTCTTCATGACGGTCGGCTCGCCGAGCTAAGCCGACCGGAGCCGACTCGCCCGAGCTTACGTGTAACGCGCCCCGGAGCGGCTCGTCTGGGGCAGCGATGGCCGCATCCGACCTCACTAGCCGACGCGGAGCCGGACGATGCCGTGCTCATAGACCTCTTGGCGGATTGGGGTTCCGACGAGGCGGTGCAGAGCAAAAGCCTGGGTGATCATGTTCGCTTCCAGCGATTGTCTTTGCCAAAGGGAATGGCTGGAATGGGCGCACTGCTGCCGGGCTGGGTTTGGAGCCCCTCAACACTGAAGCCGAGGGGCCGATCGCTCAAATCTCAGTTCCTTCGACCAAGGTCAGCGCATCCTCGACGTCGACCCTAAGGTAACTGACTGTACTCTCGATCTTGGTATGGCCAAGCAGGGTCTGGACGGCGCGCAGATTGCCAGTCCGCTTGTAGATCAATGACGCCTTSGTGCGACGCAGGGAATGGGTYCCGTAGTCCTCGCTTCGCAGCCCGATGCCCCTGACCCATTCATCGACCAGACGCGCATACTGCCGGGTGCTGATGTGCGTGACGCCGTCGAGCCTGCTCGGGAAGGCATAATCATCGAGCGTTCCGCCCCTGGCCTCCAGCCATTCCAGGATGCTGGTGCGAGCGGGTTCGAGCAACTCGAACTGCACCGGCCGGCCGGTCTTGCGCTGGATGACGATGGCCCGGCTACGAACGCGACCACCGCTGACGAGGTCGCCAATCTTGAGCTTGACGATGGCGCCGCCGCGCAGCTTGCTGTCGATGGCGAGATCAAACATCGCGCGGTCGCGCACGCGCCGTTTGCGGTCGAGCCAGAAACGGATGGCCCAGACCTGCTGCGGTTTGAGGGCGCGCTTGGCGCCCAGGTTACGGCCAGCGTTCCAGGCGGGTCGCCCTTTCGTGGCCGGATCGTATGCGGAGTGTCCCATCGCCCTCCTCCTCGTCGGCCCATGCCGACGAGGCGAGAAGACGCTCGAACTGATGCTTCGTATGAAGGCCAGCCTAAGCAGACGGGCGGGTTGCGACCCAAGATCGCCGTTGACGTCCGTACCGGAGCTCCTCGAAAGCGTTCGTTCAATCGAGTACTTCGTCTGGGTCCGTCCGTACCTGTGTTCCGTATCCTGGCTGCATTGAGCTCTCCGACGCGGCACACGAGTATCAGCTCGGTCAGCTCGAATTTGGTGAGGAGGGCTGTCCGAGGCCGAGGCATTTTATGAAAGCGCCGAGGTAAGTTGCGTCCGATGTCACATTCGGCCTCAGCGCGTCGTCATCCTCGTGGACCAATCACGTGGAGAGCTTGCGATGGGGAAAGCAGTTCCGGTGCTGGCCGGCCTTTTCGGCGCTGGACTGGTGGGCAATGGCGCCTTCATGCTCGCCTCACCTGAGGCATGGTACTTCGCAGTGCCAGGCGTGACGACGACAGGCCCATTCAATCAGCATTTCCTACGCGATATCGGGCTGATCTTCGTTCTGATCGGGTCGGGACTTGTGTACGGTGCGCAGAGGCCCAGCTCGCGTGTGCTGCTTTGGAGCATCGGCGCGATCTGGCTCTCAGGGCATGCGTTGTTCCACTTCTGGGAAGTTGCAGTGGGCATTTGCGGGCCGGAAGTGCTGTCCCGCGACTTCCCCGCAGTGACACTTCCTGCGCTCATTGCGATTGCCCTCAGCGTCTGGTCCCTTCGCCATGCCGACCATTGACGATCCGACCCTCGTCTTCGAACAGGAGCGGACGCGGCTCGTCCGGCTCGCCTACCGCATGCTCGGTTCATACGGCGAGGCCGAGGATGTCGTACAGGACGCCTGGCTCCGCTGGCGGCACGTCGACCATACTGGTGTTTCGTCAGCCGGCGCATTCCTGTCGCGAACGGTGACGCGGCTCTGCCTGGACGTCATGAAGTCTGCTCGCGCACGGCGAGAGACATACTTTGGAACTTGGTTGCCCGAGCCCGTTGCCATGGCACCGGACGACGTCTCTGGCGATGACCTGACACTCACGCTGATGCTCGCTTTGGAGCGGCTCTCGCCTCTAGAGCGGGCTGCGTTCCTCCTGCATGACGTCTTCGCGGTCCCACTCGGGGAGATCGCAGCAGCACTTCAGCGTGAACCGCCGGCTATCCGCCAACTCGCAGCGAGAGCGAGAAGGCACGTGCAGTCGGCACGTCCACGCTTCCCCGTCGACAAGGAAGAGGGCGCACGCATCGCGAAAGCTTTCTTCGAGGCATCGGCGACAGGCGACGTCGCGGCGCTCCGCAGCATGCTCGCCGATGCCGTCATCGTGCACTCCGATGGTGGCGGGAAGGTCCACGCATTTCCGCGGCCCATCATCGGCATCGACAAGGTCACGCGTATGTTCGAGGGCGCTGCGCGAAAGTCGTGGATCCAGCATGCGCAGAAGCTGCAGGAACTCTGGATCGATGGGCTGCCGGGCTATCTCAGCCTGGAGCCGGGCGGAACCCTTCAGACCGTTGCGCTGGATATCCAGGGGGGCTTGATCGTCGGCATCTACTTTACCCGCAATCCGGACAAGCTCGAACGGATGGCGAGGCTGTTCGGAGGAGCAGCGGGAGCGCGGATGCCGCACTGAACCTCACCGCCGGGCGATTGCGAGTTCCCTACGGCAAATCGCCGAGAATGCACAGAGCGGGTCGAGGTCGCCGGCGTGGTGGATGCCGGCGAAGGACGAGATGTTCTTGTGTGGGGAGAAGTAAGTCTCGCCAATTTGGCCGAATCGTCGAGGTCATGCTGGAAGGCTTCGCCGAACAAGGTCGAAGCCTCCCGAATGAACTCGCCGTAGAGTGCTTCCCGCCGAGCGCGGTCCTGCACCAGCAGCGTCGCGCGCTCCTGGCTGTGTTGCGTCAGCGATGTGGTCGCAAAGGAAGCCATCGCGCCGATGGCGGAACCCGCGAGTGCGGAGAGCGCCGAGACGTAGGCCGCATCCATCGGCGCCGTTCCTCAGGCCACTCGCTTCGGCTGCGCCGCCAGCCAATCGCTGTAGCGCCGCTTCGACAGCCACGCGTCACCGGTGGGTGTCAGCCAGCGGTCTTCGAGGAGTATCCCAAAGTATGGGGCGGTATCATCCAGGATGACTTCACGCGTTTCACCGATGCCGTCAAAATGGCGCTTCACCAGCTCGACCATCGGGAGCCGCTCAGGCCCAGCGATCTCGATCATGCCGTTTCGAGCTGGTGCGAGCGCGACCTCGGCGACTTTCGCGGCCACGTCGGCCGACGCGATCGGCTGGATCGACGCGGAGGTCACCCGCGAAACGCCGTCGATAATTGTCGCTTCCGCGATCGTGCCAACGAACTCGAAGAACTGCGTGGCGCGCACCACCGTCCAAGGCACGGCCGCCGAGGCGACCAGCTCCTCCTGGGCCAGCTTGGCGCGAAAGTAGCCGCTATCGAGCAGGAGCTCGGTCCCGACCACCGAGAGCGCCACGTGATGCATGACGCCCGCAGCCTGCTCAGCCGCTGTGAGGTTCCGTCCGGCGCGGACGAAGAAGTCCATCGCCGCATCGTCAGCAAAGGAGGGCGAGTTGGCGACGTCGACGACGACGCTGGCACCTTGCAATGCATCCGCGAGCCCCTCGCCCGTGACAGCGTTCACCCCCGTATTGGGCGAGGCCGCGAGCGCCTCGTGACCGGCACTTCTTACGTTGGCGACGACCTGCGAGCCGATCAGCCCAGTACCGCCGATGACGACGATCTTCATGTAACGCTCCATCTCGACTCCGGCCCCCGCGGGACGGTCGTGGTCAAGACGAGGAGCGCCTCTCACAGTGTGACATTGGCGGGAAGAATCGATGCGCCCTCTTTGGGTCGGCGAGGACTCATGTCGTTGCATGAGCCGGACGGAGACGAGCTAGATAGACCAAAGCCATTTTAGTTCGGCCATGCGATCTTACGGAAGCTCATCCTCGGGACAAATCCCGAGGATGAACGATTGCCAAAGAAGCGAACGTGCGCGATCTTCGGTTGCAACGGACGACCGTTTCGACCAGGGCCTCTCAGTAATCCCAGAACGCGGGAACCCACCGAAAGGCGTCGCCATCAATCGCGACCCGACCGACGGACGGGAACGGCAGGTGCGTGGCGATCAATTGCTCGCCGGTCGCCGCCAGTTCTCGCAGAAGCCGGACGCGAACGCGAGCCGCCTCCGCGGGATCGTGTTCGAAGCCGTTGTGCCAGTCGGGATGCTCGAACCCGACCGTGAACACGGCGTCGCCGGCGAATGTCAGCCGGTCGCTGCCGGATGCCATACGGACGACGCTGTGCCCGGGAGTGTGGCCGCCGGTGCGTTGGACAATCACCCCCGGTGCGACCTCGTGCTCCTCGTCGAAGAGCCGCAACTGGCTGCGGTACTGTTGCGTGAACTGCTTGGCAGCTGCCCTGAGCGCGTCAGGAAACCCTTGAGGCATGTCGACGTGGGTGAAGTCAGGCGCTTCCCAGAATTTGACCTCGGCAGCCGCCACATGGATCCGCAGATCCGAGCGAAGCCGCTCCTTTACTCCGTCGACAAGGAGCCCGCCAACATGGTCCATGTGCATGTGGGTGAGCACCACGTCCGTCACAGACACGAGATCGATACCTACGGCCTCCAATCTCCTGATCAGTTGCCCGGCTCGCGGCAGGTTCAGGTTCGGGTCCAGCCCCAACCCGGCGTCGATGAGGATGGTTTGGCCGCCGCTGTAGACGACAACCGCGTTTAGCGACCAGTCGAACGCGTCCGTCGGCAGGAACATGTCGTTCAGCCAAGCCGCTCGTACGGCTTGGTCAACATTGTGTCCCAACATCTTGGTCGGGAGCGGCAGCACGCCATCGCTGACGACCAGTACGTCGATCTCACCGATCCGCACCGCGTAGCGCGAGGGCACCAACTCCTCCCCGCTTACACGAGGAGGGCCAGCATATCCCAGATCGATTCGCTTGGTATCGGCGGGTATTATTGCAGTCATCGTCATCCCTCTCGCGGGACGCGCGTGCATCTGGCTCGTCAGGTTCACTAAACGCGCGTCATGCCACGGAGACGAGATAGGATCGGCCGATGTGACATGAGCGATGAGGAGCTAAAATCATAACCCGTGGATGATCGTTTTTCCCCCACGGTTTCCCGGAGGGGACGTTCCTCGGTCTTGCAATGACCCGAGAACAGCCTGGACGGCGACGTTTGCTCTGATGCATTTCCGCCCGGAAGCGGACAAGCAAAGAACCACCCAGCTGAGACGTTCACTCGGGCGGTCTACGACAGCCGGTGCTGGCCGAAAGCCGTTGGTCCGCTTTGAAATCAGCAAGACATTGAAGCAGACCTAAAGAGTGCCGTGTGGCTCGTCATTGAAGTGCAAACCTCGAAGTGGCAGCGGAGCCCACGTCGCGACATGGCCCTGCAACGAGGAACGTCAGCCCGCGCCGGCGCATCCCGGCCCACAATCAAACATTGAGACGCATGGTCGTTCTCCGTGAACTCGGGCCGGAGCAGCGTCAATGCCGCGATCACAAGCCTTGATGATTTCACTCCAGCAGACAGCCGGCAGGGCTGCCGAACCAGAGTCGAACGATACCAACATGCATTAAGTCCAGAGCCCGCGGCGAAAGCTAAACAGCAACATCCGGCGACGCGCCGCCCCATTTTCGGCCCAACGGCTGCCCATCAGGAAGTGAAACGTGCTGGCTCACTCCTCAGGCCGAACGGTTGAGCAATCATCTCCACTCAGCCCTATTGCCGTTCTTTCCCGTCGGTGGTTTCTCGTTGCCACGTACGATCCCGACGGCAGCCTCGCCGGGCCGTATGCATCTGCCCTGAAGGTGTGTTCGAATGACGCCGACTACGTCGCAACTGGAGCCGAAGCTCCTCCTGAAGAGCCTCCGCGCGTTTCGGAAGGGAGACTTCTCGACCCGGCTGCCGCTGGATCTGACTGGCATCGATGGCGAAATCGCGGAAGCATTCAACGACATCGTCGAGCTGAACCAGGGGCTCGCGCGGGAACTCGACAGGGTCGCGCGTACGGTGGGCAAAGACGGGCGCATCAATGAGCGCGGCAAGCTGCCGGCGGCAACTGGCGGCTGGAACGACTGCGTCGAGTCGGTCAACACGATGATCGGCGACCTCGTGCAACCGACCACCGAGGTCGCGCGGGTCATCGGTGCGGTGGCCAAGGGCGATCTCGGCCAGACCATGCAGCTTGAGATCGAGGGCCGCCCGCTGAGGGGCGAGTTCCTGCGCATCGGCAAAGTGGTCAATACGATGGTCGACCAGCTGAACTCCTTCGCGTCCGAGGTGACGCGCGTGGCACGCGAGGTGGGCTCCGAGGGCAAGCTCGGTGGTCAAGCCCAAGTTAAGGGCGTCGGCGGCACCTGGAAGGATCTCACGGACAACGTGAACCTGATGGCGGCCAACCTCACCGGACAGGTGCGCAATATCGCGGAGGTCACAACCGCTGTCGCCAACGGCGATCTGTCCAAGAAGATCACCGTTGACGTCAAGGGCGAGATCCTGGACCTGAAATCGACCATCAACACGATGGTGGACCAGCTGAACTCCTTCGCCTCGGAGGTGACTCGCGTCGCCAAGGAGGTGGGCTCGGAAGGCAAGCTCGGTGGACAAGCCCAGGTCAAAGGCGTCGGCGGTGTCTGGAAGGATCTAACCGACAACGTGAACATGATGGCCGAGAACCTGACCGGCCAAGTGCGCAACATCGCCGAGGTCACGACCGCGGTCGCGCGCGGCGACTTGTCCAAGAAGATCACCGTCGACGTTAGAGGCGAGATCTTGGCTCTGAAGCTGACTATCAACACAATGGTGGATCAGCTGAACTCCTTCGCTTCAGAGGTGACGCGCGTCGCCCGCGAAGTCGGCACCGAGGGCAAGCTCGGTGGCCAAGCACAGGTTGAGGGGGTCGGCGGAACCTGGAAGGACCTGACCGACAACGTCAATATGATGGCCGCTAACTTGACGGGTCAGGTCCGCAACATTGCCGACGTGACCACCGCGGTGGCCAACGGCGATCTGTCCAAGAAGATCACCGTCGACGTGCGCGGCGAGATCCTGGAGCTGAAGAACACCATCAACACCATGGTGGATCAGCTCAATTCCTTCGCCTCCGAGGTGACGCGCGTCGCCCGTGAAGTCGGCTCAGAAGGTAAACTCGGCGGGCAGGCCCAGGTGCGCGGCGTGGCCGGTACGTGGGCCGATCTCACCGACAACGTGAACCTGATGGCGGCCAATCTGACCGGTCAGGTGCGCAACATCGCCGACGTGACCACGGCGGTAGCCAACGGCGATCTGTCCAAGAAGATCACCGTCGACGTTCGCGGCGAGATCCTGGAGCTGAAGAACACCATCAACACGATGGTCGACCAGCTCAATTCCTTCGCTTCAGAGGTGACGCGCGTCGCGAAAGAGGTCGGCTCGGAAGGCAAGCTCGGCGGGCAGGCCCGCGTCGAGGGTGTAGCGGGAACCTGGGCCGATCTCACCGACAACGTGAACCTGATGGCAGCCAATCTGACCGGTCAGGTGCGCAACATCGCCGATGTGACCACGGCGGTGGCCAACGGCGATCTGTCCAAGAAGATCACCGTCGACGTCAAGGGTGAGATCCTGGAGCTCAAGTCGACCATCAACACGATGGTGGATCAGCTCAATTCCTTCGCCTCCGAGGTGACGCGCGTCGCCCGCGAGGTCGGCACAGAGGGCAAGCTCGGCGGTCAGGCACAGGTCAAGGGTGTCGGCGGCGTCTGGAAGGGCCTGACCGACAACGTGAACATGATGGCCGCTAACCTCACCGGACAGGTGCGCAATATCGCGGAGGTCACAACCGCTGTCGCCAACGGCGATCTGTCCAAGAAGATCACCGTCGCCGTCGAGGGCGAGATCCTGGAGCTCAAGTCGACCATCAACACCATGGTGGATCAGCTCAACTCCTTCGCCTCCGAGGTGGTCCGTGTCGCCCGTGAAGTCGGCATCGAGGGCAAGCTCGGCGGTCAGGCCCAGGTGCGCGGCGTCGGCGGAACCTGGAAGGACCTGACCGACAACGTCAACATGATGGCGGCCAATCTGACCGGTCAGGTGCGCAACATCGCCGATGTGACCACGGCGGTGGCCAACGGCGATCTGTCCAAGAAGATCACCGTCGACGTCAAGGGTGAGATCCTGGAGCTCAAGTCGACCATCAACACGATGGTGGATCAGCTCAACTCCTTCGCCTCCGAGGTGACGCGCGTCGCACGCGAAGTCGGCTCGGAAGGCAAGCTCGGCGGTCAGGCCCAGGTGCGCGGCGTCGGCGGAACCTGGAAGGACCTGACCGACAACGTCAACATGATGGCCGCTAACCTCACCGGACAGGTCCGCGGCATCGCGGATGTCGTCACTGCGGTGGCCCAGGGCGACCTCAAGCGGAAGCTCTCAGTCGACGCCAAGGGTGAGATCGCCGCCCTGGCCGACACCGTCAACGAGATGATCGAGACGCTCGCTACCTTTGCCGATCAGGTCACCAACGTCGCGCGCGAAGTGGGTGTCGAGGGTAAGCTCGGCGGTCAGGCCCGGGTGCCGGGCGCAGCAGGCCTATGGCGCGATCTGACAGACAACGTGAACCAACTCGCGGCGAACCTGACGACCCAGGTGCGCGCCATCGCCGAGGTGGCGACTGCGGTGACGAAGGGCGACCTCGCACGCTCGATTTCGGTTGAGGCCTCCGGCGAGGTCGCCTCGCTGAAGGACAACATCAACGAGATGATCCGCAACCTGCGGGACACGACCCTCAAGAACGCCGAGCAGGACTGGCTGAAGACGAACCTCGCCAAGTTCACGCGCATGCTGCAGGGCGAGCGCGACCTCGCCACCGTCTCCAACCTGATCCTTTCCGAGATCGCGTCGCTCGTGAACGCCCAGCGCGGCGTGTTCTACATGGTGGAGGACGAGGGCGGAGAGCCGGTTCTGGACCTGATGGCGAGCTACGCCTTCACGGAGCGCAAGAACCTGTCGAACCGGTACCGCCTCCGCCAGGGTCTCGTGGGTCAATGCGCCTTCGAGAAGAAGCGCATCCTCCTCACCCACGTGCCCGGTGACTACATCACCATCGGCTCAGCTCTCGGCGAGGCGCCGCCGCTCAACATCATCGTGCTGCCGGTCCTGTTCGAGCAGGAAGTCCGGGCGGTCATCGAGCTGGCGTCGTTCAACCGCTTCAGCGAGACGCATCAATCCTTCCTCGATCAGCTAACGGAGTCGATCGGCATCGTGCTCAACACGATTGCCGCCAACATGCGGACCGAGGGCCTCCTCAAGCAGTCGCAGCTCCTGACTGGCGAATTGCAGAGCCGGCAGGAGGAGCTGAAGAAGACAAACGATCGCCTGGAGCTGCAGGCCGCCTCGCTGCAGCAGTCGGAGGACCTCCTCAAGAGCCAGCGCGAGCGGCTGCAGCAGACAAACGAGGAGCTGGAGGAGAAGGCGCGGCTGCTCGAGATCCAGAAGCGCGAGGTCGAGGGCAAGAACCGCGAGGTCTCCGTCGCCAAGACCGCACTGGAAGAGAAGGCCGAGCAGCTGAGCATGACCTCGCGCTACAAGTCTCAGTTCCTAGCCAATATGAGCCACGAGCTGCGTACGCCGCTCAACAGCCTGCTGATTCTCTCGAAGCTTCTCTCCGAGAACCGGGACGGGAACCTTTCAGACAAGCAGCGGGAGTTCGCCAAGACCATCAACGCTGCCGGGACCGACCTCCTGTCGCTCATCAACGACATCCTCGATCTCTCCAAGATCGAGTCAGGGACGGTGTCGCTTGAGATCGGCGACGTGACGCTGCAGGACCTTGTCGAGAATCTTAACAGGACCTTTCGGCAGCTCGCCGAGGAGCGCCACCTTGGCTTCATAATCGATGTCGAACCTGGCTTGCCGCGCGCGGTGCGCACAGATTCGAAGCGCCTGCAGCAGGTGCTCCGGAACCTCCTCTCCAACGCCTTCAAGTTCACCGAGAAGGGGAGCGTTTCGCTAAAGATCAGCTCGGCCGAGGGGTCGCCACTGCGCGCTGGGAGCCAGTGGATGGCCCTATCGGTCACCGATACCGGCATCGGCATCGCTGAGGATAAGCAGCGCATCATCTTCGAGGCGTTCCAGCAGGCCGACGGGACAACGAGCCGCAAGTACGGCGGCACGGGCCTGGGCCTCGCGATCAGCCGCGAGATCGCCCGCCTACTGGGCGGCGAAATCGTGGTTGAGAGCCAGATCGGTTCGGGTAGTACCTTCACCCTGTTCCTGCCGTTCGAGCCGCCGGTCCAGACCGTCACGGGTCGCACCTCGGATGCTTCGGATGGGAATGGCATTGCGGCGCTTATCGGCCGCCAGCCCAATGCCGCGATGGCGCTCTCGGCCTCAGCCGATGACCGTCATGCCATTCACCCGGGCGATCATATCGTGCTCATCGTGGAGGACGATGCGATGTTCGCCTCGGTGCTGCTGGAGCTTGCGCGCGAGCGCGGGTTCAAGGGCTTGATCGCGCAGGATGGCGCCGGCGCGCTGAGCCTCGCCCACCGCTTCAAGCCGCACGCCATCACCCTCGATATCGGTCTGCCCGACATGGACGGCTGGGCCTTGCTCGACCTCCTGAAGAACGATCCCCGCACCCGGCACATCCCGATCCACGTCATCTCGGTCAATGACGAGAAGAAGCGCGGCCTGCGCGCGGGCGCGTTCGGCTTCCTGGAGAAGCCCGTGGAGCGCGAAGGCCTGATGCGGGCGCTCGAGCGCTCGAAGGAATTCATCGCACGGCCCGTGCGCAACCTCCTGCTCGTCGAGGATGACGAGAACCAGCGCGCCAGCATCACGGCGCTCTTGAGCGAAGAGGGCGTCAAGATCTTCGGGGTCGGCACCGCCGCGGCCGCGCTAGAGGCCCTCACAGGTGGCCGTTTCGACTGTGCGATCATCGATCTCGGTCTGCCCGATATCGGTGGTTCCGAGCTGATCGAGCGGATCCGCGCCTCGCAGGAGGGCGAAGAGCTGCCGATCATCGTCTACACGGGCCGGGAGCTGACGACCGCAGAGGAGCAGCAGCTCAGGCAGACCGCCTCGACGATCATCCTCAAGGACACGCGCTCATCCGAGCGGCTTCTCGATGAGGCCGCCCTATTCCTGCATCGGACCATCGCTAGCGTTCCGGTCGAGGAGCAGATCCTCGTCGAACGGAAGGACGCGGCGTCTCTCCAGGGATGCCGGGTCATTCTAGTCGACGACGACCTGCGCAACATCTTCTCGCTCACGAGCGCCCTTGAGCAGTATGGGCTGGAGGTTCTGTTCGCGGAGAACGGGCAGGACGGCATCGCGCTGCTCAAGGCTAACCCGAACATCGATGCAATGCTGATCGACATCATGATGCCTGGGATGGACGGCTACGAGACGATGCGCACGATCCGGGCTCAGTCCACCTTCCGAAGCCTGCCGCTCATCGCGGTGACCGCGAAGGCCATGAAGGGCGACCGCGAGAAGTGCCTTGAGGCGGGCGCGACCGATTACGTCTCAAAGCYGATCGACATGGACCAGCTCCTCGCCGTGCTGCGGGTGCAATTGGCAAGGCGTGGTGAGGTCGTAAACAGCCCCGCACTGGTTCGCGGAGCCGCACAGGATTTTGAACGGCAAACACAATGACGGACCGACTGGATTTCCTTCCGGCTGGTACGGTTGCTCCCGCCGAACAGCTGGCCGCGCTCGCTGACCCGGACGCGATCCGAGCGAAGATCCTGATCGTCGATGACGATCAGCGTAATCTGCTCGCCGCCTCGGAGATTCTCGCTGATCCGGCGATTGACCTCGTCCTGGCAAACTCACCGGAGGAAGCCTTGCGCTGGGCGCTCCGGGAGAACTTCGCCGTGATCCTGCTCGACGTGCAGATGCCGCGTATGGATGGCTACGAGGTGGCCGCGCTCATCCGCGGCCGCTCGCGCACGTCCCGTGTCCCGATCCTTTTTCTCACGGCGCATAACAAAGACGACATTCACATCTTCCGCGGTTATTCCGCTGGAGCGGTGGACTATGTGTTCAAGCCCATCCAGCCGCTCGTCTTGAAATCGAAGGTCGACGTCTTCGTCGAGCTTTACCGCAAGACCGAGGAAATCAAGCGCAAGGCGGCGGCTGAGAAGCAGCTACTCCTAGAAAACCTGCGCGTGCGCGGCGAGAAGCTTGAAGCCGAGCAGGCGCTGCGTAGGCAGGCGGAGCATCAGGCTGCAGTGCTGCGTGGCCTTCCGATCGCGCTTTACACCTCACCGCTCGGATCGGAAGACCGGCGGCTCCACTTCACGAACGACAGCATCGAGCGCATCACCGGCTTCTCGCGTGAGGCCTTTGCCGATTCCAGCCTTTGGCAGTCGCGCCTCGAAGCGGAAGACAGGGACCGCGTTTTGGAAGATCTGCGCACCGTCTCGGCGGTCGGCGCAGTGGCTCTGGAATATCGTTGGCGCAACGCGGACGGCACGGAGCGGCACATCCTCGATCAGATTGCGGTCAACTGCGACGAGAGCGGCACGGCGGTCGAACTCTTCGGGATGTGGTTCGACGTGACAGAGCGCAAGGAGCTTGAGCTCAGCTTGCAGCACGCCTCGAAGCTTGAGGCAGTCGGCCGTCTGACCGGCGGTATCGCACATGACTTCAACAACATGTTGAGCATCGTGATCGGCAATCTCGACCTAATGAAGGGCTCGCTCCAGGGGAATGAGAAGGCGCTCCGCCGCGTCGAGAGTGCCATTGAGGGGGCGCATCGCTGCGCAGAACTCACCAGCCGTCTTCTGGCCTTCTCTCGGCGCTCTCCTCTCCAGCCGAGAGCGCTGGACTTCACAAGCTTTATCCCTGGCCTAATCAAGCTCCTCGAGCGCACGCTCGGCGAGCAGATCACGATCTCCGCGAACGTGGAAAAGGGACTACCGGAAGTCTGTGTCGATCACGCTCAATTCGAGGCCGCGCTCATCAATCTCGCTGTGAATGCGCGGGACGCGATGCCGGACGGAGGTACGTTGGACATCTGCATCCAGCGTCGCGACGCCCCTGCGCCGGGCTGCGTTGAAGGCTCGTGCTCCGTAGAGATCGCGGTCGCCGACTCGGGCACCGGGATGCCGCCCGCTATCCTCGCCCGCGTATTCGAACCCTTCTTCACAACGAAGGAAGCTGGCAAGGGCACCGGTCTCGGTCTCAGCATGGTCTACGGCTTCGTGCAGCAGAGCGGCGGTACCATTGCCGTCGACAGCAGCCCTGACCAGGGCACCCGATTTGTTATCACGTTGCCTGCGCTTTTTAGGCGGAGGCCTACGCCGCAGGACATCGATCCGGGGACGACTTCAGCAGCGCCGAATCCGGTGGATGGCGCCGGTAAGGCCGTGCTCGTCGTCGAGGATGACGCTGATGTTCGATCCACCGTTGTCTCAACCCTTGAGGCGCTCGCGTTCAGGGTAATCAGTGCGCAGGACGGGAGCGAGGCTTTAGACCTCCTGCAGACGGAGGCTAACATCGCTCTCGTCTTCAGTGACGTGAACATGCCTGGTGCGACGAACGGCATCGACCTTGGACACACCATCCGTCAGCGATGGCCGCAAATGCCGATCCTGCTTACCTCCGGCTATCTCCGAGAGGATCAGGACGCCAATGGCTTCGCGTTGCTGCAGAAGCCGTACCGCGCGAGCGATTTGGTTGAAATATTAAGAGGTTTGCTCAGCGACTCTCGCGAGGAAACGACACTTGAATGACCGCTTGACAGCTATCGAGTGTGGACGGAGCGCCGCTTAGATCGCGATGTCCGCTTCGGAGGAGCGCATCATGTCGGCTGAACGGCCGATATGTGCGCGAAGCCGACAGTCCGCACTTGCGCGCGATGGCGCTCTGGTGTGACGTAGTCTGGCCGAAAGCCGCGGGTCCGCTTCGGAGAAGCACGGGCGGAAAAGCCGACGGTCTGCTTCCATGCTTCGGAGGAAATAAACAGACATTCGGCTCTGCTCTGCCGAATGGGTTGAATTGACCTCATCCGTACATTTGGCAAAGACAACTTGAACGTCCGCAAGGTGTCACTTCGAGGCAAGCAACCTGGGAGCTCTCGGATGCGCCGACGATGTCCGTATTGTCCTGCTAGCGTCACAGGGGACGCAGGTCGTGAGAACGTTTGAGCGATCACGGATTTCCGGCGTGTTGCCACACCTCGCGAGATCATCGGCCTCAAGCGGCTGTGCAAACCCATGAAGCCCGTCAGCAAATGCCTCAAGGCCGTGGTTGTGTGGAAAGGCCAAGCACGAATTCTCTCCGCGTCCCATCATGGACCTCCTATTTGCAGCAGTTCTGCGATGCCCGTTCGGATAAAAACACAAGAATGGCAATTCGAAAAAATCTATTTTTCCTCACTCGGCGCGCCGTTCTTTGCTTGCGCGCGGCGTCCAGCTCTTATGAAATTTGTCGCGTCAATGTAGATATCGCCATCCAAGATTCTAATATTATAAGTGCACAGACGGCGGATCGACCAGCCCGGGGAAACCGCTCCATCCGTGAGCGCGAACGACGCTTGGTGATGGGGGCAGTGCAGGCGGCCCGCCACACAGCGCCCCTTGGCGAGATCGGCACCCTCGTGTGGGCAGGTCCGCTCGAGGGCAAAGACCCGGTCGCCATCGTGCACGATAAGAAGACTTTGCCCGTCGATCGTGACTGGAATAACCGAGCCGGCCCCGAACGCTGCCAGGGCGCCAATGCGAATCCAGGCCACTTCCCCGCCGCGCGGATGGTCCGAGTCGGGTGATCGATCGAGAGCGGGCACTTCGTCAGCCGCCGAGATAAGCTGCCCGGACATGGGGATCGGCGATCAGGGCATCGCCGGAACCCTCAAGTACGATGCGACCGGTCTCGAGCAGATAGGCGTAGTCGCAGAGCTCGAGCGCCGCGAAGGCGTTTTGCTCGACCAGCAGCACGGTGGTGCCTTGGTCGCAGATCGACCGGATCACCGCGAACATCCGCTCGACGATGTTGGGAGCGAGCCCCAGCGAGGGTTCGTCGAAGAGCACCAGCTTCGGCCGCGCCATCAGCGCCCGGCCAATCGCCAGCATCTGCTGCTCGCCGCCGGACAGGGTTCCGGCAGCCTGGTCGCGCCGCTCGGCGAGCCGTGGGAACTCACCGTAGACGCGCGCCAAATCCGCCGCGATGCCGGCCCGGTCGCGACGCAGATACGCGCCCATGGCGAGATTCTCGGCGACGCTCATCTGCGGGAAGACGCGGCGTCCCTCTGGGCAATGGGCGATGCCCGCTTCCAAGATGCGGCGGGGCTCCGCACCCGCGATGTCGCGGCCGCCGAACCGGATCGCGCCCGACCGCGCGGGCACGAGGCCAGAGATCGCCCGCAACGTCGTTGACTTGCCGGCCCCGTTGGCCCCGACGAGGGCGACGAGCTGCCCCTCGCGGACGTCGATGGTCAGGCCCTTGAGCGCCGTGACGTGGCCGTAGCCGCAGACGAGGTCTCGGATCTCAAGCATGGGCCGCCTCTGGCGTCACTTGGGCGTCCTGCGCCTCAGCGGCCGCCCGTCGGGCAGCGCTGCCCTGGCCGAGATAGGCCTCGATTACTGCCGGGTCGCTACGGATCCTCTCTGGCGGGCCCTCCGCGATAAGCCGGCCGTAGTTAAGCACGACGATGCGGTCGGAGACCTCCATCACCATCGGCATGTCGTGCTCGACGAGCAGGATCGTGACGCCACGCTCCCGGATCTGCCGGATCAAGCGCACGAAGACGCGGGTCTCCGAGGCGTTCATGCCCGAGACCGGCTCGTCGAGCAGCAGCATGGCCGGCTCGGTGGCGAGCGCCAGCGCCACGCCGACGAGGCGCTGCTCGCCGTAGGCCAAGCTGCCCGCCTTCTCCTGCGCCCGGCCCGACAGGCCGACCCAGTCGAGCAGGGCCGCGGCGCGCTCACGCAGTTGCCGCTCGCTCGCGCCGGCGCGGCCCAGCAGCGCGTCGAGGCGCTGTGCCCTGCCGAGGCCGGGTGCCTTGGAGGTGCCCTGCCGGTGCAGGCCGATCATCACATTGTCGAACACCGTGTCGTCCGGGAAGACGCTGGTGCGCTGGAAGGTGCGCGCCAGGCCCAGCCGCGTGATGTCGTGCGGAGCCAAGCCCGCGAGCCCCGTGCCGCGGAAGCGGACCGTGCCCTGGCTGGGCTTCAGGAAGCCCGTCATCACGTTGAAGGCCGTGGTCTTTCCTGCCCCGTTCGGGCCGATCAGGCTGACGATCTCGCCCTCGGCCACGTCGAAATGCAGGTCGGCGATGGCGACGAGGCCGCCGAAGCGCACCCCAACATGCTCGACCGAGAGGATCATGCTCATCGCTGCACCGCCGGTTCGGCCTTGAGGACGGGGACGGCCGCCGGACGGCGCCGGGCGAGGACGCCCGCAAGTCCCGGCACGATGCCCCGCGGCATCACGAACAGGATCGCGATCAGCACGAGCCCATAGACGATCCACTGGGCTTCCGGCGCCATCACCGGCCGCAGGGCCACGGGCAGGAGTCCGAAGATCAGGCCGCCGATGACCGGCCCCATCAGCGTGCCCTTGCCGCCTGCCACCACCATGATGACGATGCTGACCGTGGTGGTGAAGGCGAAGATGTCGGGATCAATGATGCGCAGGTAATGGGCGTAGAGGCTGCCCGCCGCCCCCGCCATCGCCGCCGAGATAACGGCGGCGACCGTCAGCGTGCGGGTGGCGTTGATTCCGACCGAGAGTGCGAGCGGTTCGTTCTCCTTGAGGCCTCGCATGGCCCGGCCGAAGCGCGAGCCGACGAGGCGGGCGATGATCACCCAGCAGAGCGTGCCGACGGCCAGCACGAGGTAGTAGTTCTGAAGCTTCGTCCGGAGCGTCCAGGTGCCGAGGCCCGGGACGCCCAGCGTGATGGCCGGGATGTTGGTGAGCGCCAGCGGGCCCTGGGTCAGCTCCACCCAGTTGAGGGCCACCAGCCGCACCACCTCCGCGAAGGAGATCGTCACGATGACGAAGTAGGCGCCGCGCACCCGGAAGGAGAGGCGCCCGATCAGCCAGCCGCAAAGCCCGGCCGCGAGCGTCCCGAGGAGGAAGCCGACCGCCGCCGGCCATGGGTCGTGGACGACGCGCAGGCTGAAGCCCAGATCGACGTCGAAGCCGAGGCTCGTCAGGGCGCTCACATAGGCCCCGATTCCGAAGAAGGCGATGTGGCCGAGGCTGAGCTGCCCGGTGAACCCGAGGAGCAGGTTCAAGCTCATGGCGGCGATCGTCAGGATGCCCGTCACGATCAGCGCGTTGAGGAGATAGGGCTCGGAGCCCAGTGCCAGCGGCAGGGCGACAAGGGCGGCGAGCAGCGCGAGGGGGAGGAGCCGGCTCATCCGATGCGCTCCGCCTTCGCGAACAGGCCGGTCGGCCGGTAGAGAAGCACCGCAATGATGATCAGGAAGCCCATCGCGTCCCGGTAGCCGGAGGAGACGTAGCCGGCGCCGAGTTCCTCTGCGAGAGCCAGGATGAAGCCGCCGATGGCCGCCCCCGTGACGTTGCCAAGGCCGCCAAGGATCACGATGGCGAACGCCTTGAGCTCGGCGAGCCCGCCCATCTGCGGATGCACGACGTAGACGGGCCCGAGGAGCGCGCCGGCCGCGGCAGCGAGCCCGGAGCCCATGGCGAAGGTCGCGGTGTAGATGAGCCGCACGTTCACGCCCATCAGGGCGGCCGTGTCCGAATCCTGGAAGGCGGCGCGCATGGCGAGCCCGAGCTTCGTCCGGTTGATCAGGGCGTAGGTGAGCCCGATCAGGGCGAGGGCGGCGCCGAACACGAACAGCCGCAGCCAGGAGACAGACGCCGGTCCGATCTGCAGTGGCGCCTCGGGGAAGGGCGAGGCGATCGCCTTAGCGACACCGCCGAATACCCAGAGTGTTCCCGATTGCAGGACGATGCCGGCGCCGATCATCACGAGCATCGTGGTGTCGATGTCCGATCCCCGGAATGGACGCAGCAGCAGGATCTCGATCGCGGCGCCCAGCGCCATCCCGCCGAAGATCGCCACCGGCAGCGCCAGGAAGAAGTTCAGGCCGAGGGACGCCGCGGCGAGATACATCGCGTAGGCGCCCCCCGTGTAAAGCGCGCCGTGGGTGAAGTTCACCACGTTCATGATCCCGAAAATCAGGGTCAGCCCGATCCCGAGTAGCGCATAGGTGCCCCCGAGGATCAGCGCGTTGATGAGGTGCTGGGTTAGTTGGTCCATGGGCGGCCTCTCACGTGGGGGTGCTGCTCGGCACGGCGAATGGTCTCGACCCTGACACCCGCCACGCGGTTGGGAGAGGGACAGTACCCAGCCTCACAGCGTCGGCAGGATCACGCGGCCGTCCTTGATCTCGATGAGGTAGACGTCGGGCTTGCTCTGGCCGCTCTCCTTGCCGGCGGGGCCGGCCTTGGCGAAGCGGATCGGGCCGTTGAGCCCGGTAAAGTCGACCGACCAGAACGCCTTGGCGATGGCCGCGGGCTCGGCCTTGCCGGCCTTCTCGATGGCCTGCGCGATCGCACGGATGCCGTCGTAGCCGCGGAAGCTCTCGGTGACGCCCGCGAACTGATAGCCGCGCTTCTTCCACTCGCCGATGAAGGCCTCGGTCGCCTTCGGATCAGGGGTCTTCTCGGGGATCCAGGGCAGGAAGGTCGTCAGGTGCATGGTGCCGTCGGCGGCCGATCCCGCCTGGGCGATGATCTGGTCCGGGTTCTGCGAGCCACCGGTGGTGATGACGCGCTTCTTCAGACCCATCGCCGCCATCTGCTTGAACAGGAGTACCAGTTGGTCGACGGCGCTCGTGATCATGATCGTGTCGCTATCTGATGCCTTCAGCTTGACGAGCTGGGCGCTCATGTCCTGCGCGCCCTGGTCCATGGTCTCGACGAGGCCGACCTGAACGCCCTTGTCCTTCAGCATCTTGCCGAAATCGGTCGCGGCGCCGCGCCCGAAATCGTTGTTGAGCACCAGGAAGTCGACCTTCTTCAGCCCGAGCTTCTCCACCATCGGCGCGAAGGTCTCAGCCTCGAGGGAAGAGGGGGGTGAGATGCGGAAGACGTAGGGGTTGCCCGAGGTGGTGATCTTGCCGGACGAGGAGGTCTCGACCAGCATCGGCACTTCGTAATCGGCGAGCTTGGGCATCACGGCGAGCGTCAGGCTGGAGCCCCAGGCGCCCATCATCACCGGGGTCTTGTCGCTGGTGATGAGCTTCTCAGCCACCGCCGCGGCCTCGGTCGGGTTGCTCTTGTTGTCCTCGACGACGAGCTCGAGCTTCTGTCCGAGGACGCCGCCGCGCGCGTTGATCTCGTCGGCGGCGATCTTCGCGCCGTTGACCACGTAGGTGCCCGAGGCCGCGAAGGGCCCGGTCAGGGGCTCATTGACGCCGATGCGGATCGTGTCGCCCCGCGCGCCGGTGACGGTCAGCGCCAACAGGATCGCGGTGGTGAGTGTGAACCGGCTCGGCATTCTCGGGTCTCCGGAAGCTTGGGGCTTGAGCGAGGGACAGGGTCAGGCGCGCCCGCGCCACGCCGCGAGGCGGGCTCGGACCACGTCGAGGAGTAGGCGTAGGGGATTGAGGTCGGCGGGCGCCGGGGCGGCGAGACCCGAGAGGCGGGCGTCGAGGTTCCGGGCGAACGCGGTGCTGATCCGGCCGGCGAGGTCTCGCACGAGGCCCGGACGGCCGAACTGAGCGAGCGGCCCGGTCAGGGTGTAGCCGACGTCGAGGTCGAGCCGCGCGGTCCCGGGTACCGGGCCGGCGCCGACCCGGTAGCGGATCTCACCCTTGGTGGCCGAGCGCCCGCCCGCATCCGCGCCGACGCCACGGACGCGGCCGCTCAGCGCCGCCTCGTCCCGCTCGATCCGGGCGCGGCCTCGGAAGGTCGCGGCGATCGGGCCGATCCGCACCTGCAGGCCGCCCTCCACCGTCTCCGGGGCGGGCCGACCGGTCAGGACGGCGCCGGGCAGGCAGGCCGCAACGGCCTCGATATCGGCGAGGAGCGCGAAGACGGCCTCGGGCGGGTGGGCGAGGTCGAGGGATTGGGTGAAGCTCTGGGCCGGCGCAAAGGCCTCGGCGAGGTCCGAGGCGGCAGCGGGCGCGAGCGCCGCCACCGTCCGGGACGGAGGCGCGGCGGCGGCGGCGACCGTTTCGCCGATCCGAGCCCCGACCGGTCCGAGCCGGCGCTCGCTGCTCGCCGACGGGCCGATGCCCCGGGCGCGGCGATCGGCGATCACGCCCATCACCGCCCGCACGATGCCGGCATAGCCGGTGCAGCGGCAGAGGTTGCCCGAGAGCCCGACGCGGATCCGGCGCTCGTCGGCCTCCGGCAGCCGCACCACGAGGTCGCGCGCGGCCACCAGCATGCCGGGCGTGCAGTAGCCGCACTGAAGCGCGTGCTCGCGGTTGAAGGCGCCGCGCAGCTCGCCCGCGATCTCATCCGCGTCGAGGCCCTCGATGGTGGTGATCGCGGCGCCCGCGCAGGCGCCCGCGAAGGTGAGACAGGCGCGCGCGGGCTCGCCGTCGAGGAGCACCGTGCAGGCCCCGCAGACGCCGTGCTCGCACCCGAGATGGGTGCCCGTGAGGTCGAGGGAGTCCCGCAGCACGTCGCCGAGATGGCTGCGCGGCTCGGCCTCGACCCGGCGGGCGACGCCGTTCACCGTCAGCGCGAGGGCCATGCGGCCCGACGGGGCGGCGAGGGCGGCGCTCATGCGGCCTCCGGAACGGAGAGGGGGTTCGGGCAGCCCGCCTGCGCTACCGCGCGGGCCAGCACCGTGACGTGGACGTGACGCTCGACCCGGTCGGCCATGCCGGCCTCGGCCAGGACGGCGTCGGCGACGCGCGGGTCGAAGCGCGCGGCGAAGTCGGGGCCGATGCGGCCTCCGAAGAGCGGGCGGGCGTCGGCCAGCAGTACGGGCGGCCCCTCGACGGCGCCGATCACCGCGCGCCCGCGCCCCGCGGCCGGCTCGATCCGCACGGCGCCGATGGCGTGGGCGAACTCGCCGATCTTGGCGCAGTGCTTGACGTAGCCCCAGGCTGCCCCGTCCGGCAGCGCCGGCACCCGGACCGCCGCGAGGACCTCGTCGGGTCCAAGCGCGACGTCGAGGGCTCCGGTGACGAAGCGCTCGACGGGAAGGGTGCGGCGGCCCGCGCGGCCCGCGATCTCGACCGCGGCGCCGAGCGCGGTGAGCGCGCTCACCCAATCCGCCGCCGGGTCGGCGTGGACGAGGCTGCCGCCGACCGTGCCGCGGTTGCGCACCGGCCGGTACGCGATCGCGGAGGCGACGCGCCGCAGGGCGCCGTCGGTATTGTCGGGCACACGCCCATCCTCGATGTCGGCATGCGTCACGCAGGCGCCGAGCACCAGGGTGCTGCCGTCCATGCGGACCTGCCGGAGTTCGGGAACCCCGGTGATGTCGAGGACGAGGTCCGGCTCGACGAGGCGGAGGTTGAGCATCGGCCCGAGCGACTGGCCGCCCGCGATCAGCTTCACGTGGCCCGTCGCCTCTGCGAGGCGGTCGAGGAGCGCGGGCAGGCTCGCCGGACGCTCCCAGGCGAAGGGGGCGGGCTTCATGCGGCCTCCCGGGCGCGGGTCTGCGCCGGCTTGGCAGCGAGCACCGCCTCCACGATCCGGTGCGGAGTGACGGGACTGTGCAGCATCTCGACGCCCAGCGGCCCGAGGGCGTCGTTGATGGCGTTGGCGAGCGCGGCCGGGGGGGCGATAGCCCCGCCCTCGCCGATGCCCTTCTGGCCGAAGCGCGTGTAGGGGGACGGCGTCTCCATGTGGTCGATACGGGCCATCGGCACCTCGGCGGGACCCGGCAGCAGGTAGTCGCCCAGGGTCGAGGCGAGCGGCTGGCCGCGGGCGTCGAAGCGCATCTCCTCGAACAGCGCCGTCCCGATGCCCTGCGCGAGGCCGCCGTAGATCTGGCCGTCCACGACCAGCGGGTTCACCAACGTGCCGCCGTCCTCGACGATGACGTAGTCGAGGATCTCGACCGCCCCCAGATCAGGGTCGACCGCGACGACCACCGCGTGGGCCGCGTACGAGAAGGTGCCGGAGTCGCGCTGCGGCTTGTAGCCCGCGGTGACTTCGAGCCCGCCCGGATCGGTGTCGGGCGCGAGATCCTGCGGGCGCCGGTACCAAGTGTGGGCGATCGTCGCGAGCGGGACATCGCCCGAGGGCCCGACCACGTGGCCGCCCGCGAAGCGGCACTCCTCGGGCTTCGCCTGGAGCAGGTGGGCGCCGATCTTCACGGCGCGTGCGCGCAGCTCCTCGCAGGCGGCCGCGACCGCGCCGCCCGCCATCACCATCACGCGGGAGCCCCATGAGCCGGTGGAGTAGGGCGTCATCGCGGTGTCGCCGTGAACGAGGCGGGTGCGCGCCACCGGCACGCCCAGGATCTCGTGGGCGACCTGTGCCAGCGTCGTCTCCAGGCCCTGGCCGTGGGAATGGGCGCCGATGCGGAGCTCGAGCCCGCCGTCCGGGGTCAGCCGGGCCGCGGCCTGCTCGTGGCCGGGCACCATCGGGATGCCCCAGCCGGAATAAACCGAGGTGCCGTGCGCCGCCTGCTCGCAGTAGATCGACAGCCCGAGGCCGATGCGGCGTCCGTCGGGCTCGCCGGCCTGCTGGCGGGCGCGCACCGCCGCGACGTCGATCGCCCCGAGCGCGCGGGCCAGCGCCTCCGGGTAGTCACCGCTGTCGAAGTGCTTCCGGGTGATGTTCTCGAACGGCATCTGCTCGGGCCGCACGAGATTCCGCTCGCGGACGATCTCGGGCGCGAGGCCCGCCTCACGGGCGACCGCGTCGAGCACGAGTTCGAGGGCGAAGCAGACGCCGGTGCGCGCCACACCCCGGTAGGGCAGGATCGGGCACTTGTTGGTGGCGACCGACCACGTGCGGCAGCGATAGCTCGGGAAGTCGTAGGGCCCCGGCAGGATGCTGGCGACCTGCGCGGCCTCCAAGCAGGCCGAGAACGGGTAGGCCGAATAGGCGCCGGAATCGACGGTCGCTTCGCAGTCGATGCCGCGCAAGCGGCCGTCGCGCTCCGCGTAGGCCGTGATCCGGTAGTGGTGCTCGCGGCAATTGGCGTTGGCGGTGAGGTGCTCGCGCCGGTCCTCCAGCCAGCGCACCGGGTGGCCGCAGCGCAGGGCGAGCCAGCAGAGCGCGACGTCCTCGGCCAGCAGGATCGCCTTGTAGCCGAAGCCGCCGCCGACATCGGGCGAGACGATGCGGATGCGGCCCTGCTCGATGCCGAGACATTCCGAGAGGCCGTTGCGCACGATGTGCGGCATCTGGCTCGCGGTGTGGACCACGAGCTGGTCGAGGCGGTGGTCGAGCTGCACGACAGTGCCGCGCCCCTCGATCGGCGCCATGCACTGGCGGCCGGTCGAGATGGTGCGGCTGACCCGGATCGGCGCGTCGAGTGCGGAGGCGATGTCGATGTCGACCAGCGTCTCCAGGTAGACGTTGTCGCCCCAATGCTCGTGGACGAGGGCGGAGTCGGGCTCGCGCGCCGCCAGCATGTCGTGGACGGCCGGCAACTCCTCCAGGTCGAGCACGATCGCGGCGGCGATGTCCTCGGCCTCCGCGCGGGTCGGGGCCACGCACATCGCCACCAGCTCGCCGACCTGCCGGACCTTGGTCGTCGCCAACACCGGCTGTTCCGAGGCCTTGAAGCCGGGCAAGCCCGAGACCGCGCGGATCGGCAGGACGCCGTCGAGATCGGCGGCGGTGAAGACGCGGTCGCGAAAGGCCTCCGGTACGTGGATCGCCCGGATGCGGGCATGCGCCAGGGGGCTCCGCACGAAGGCGACGTCCTGCAGGCCGGGCAGGCGGAGGTCGCCCACATACTGGCCGCGCCCGCGCATCAGGCGGTCGTCCTCCTTGCGGGGCAGGCGTGCCCCGACGCCCTCGGTGAGGCCGCTCCTCGGTGGGGTCGTGTCGCTCATTGGGAAGCTTCCTCAAGGAGGTCGCGTGCGGCGCGGACCAAGAGGCCGTTGGGCCGGCGGAACGCGTCGAGGATCGAGAAGTGGTCGGCGCCCGGCACAGGCAGCAGCGCACCGGGCGCGTGTGCGGCGCTGCGGAGCGCGTGGAGGTTGCGCGCGTCGTGGACGAGGGCGGGCAGCTCCCGGGTTCCGTAGGCGACCGTCATGGGCTTGGACACGACCGGGAGCCGCAGCGGCGAGAGCGCGGCGATCTCGGCCTCGGTCAGGGCGAGCTTCGCGTTCAGATAGGTGTCGCGAATCGGAGCGAGGTCGTAGACGCCCGAGATCGCGAGCCCCGCCGCAACGGCCGGGTGACCGAGATTCATGGCGGCGAGCAGAGCGCCGGCCGACCAGCCGGAGAGCACGACCGGGCCGCCGATCCCGTTGCTCGGGCCGCGCGCCGCGAGCCAGTCGAGAGCCGCTCCGATCTCGGCGACGATGCCGGCAAGGCTCGCTTCCGGCGCCAGCGTGTAGCCCGGCATCGCCACGGACCAGCCGGCGGCGTTGAGGCCTTCCGCGAAGCAGGCGAAGTCGGCGCGCGCGTTGCGCTGCCAGTAGCCGCCATGGACGAAGACGAGGCACGGCGCGTCAGGGCCTGCCGGGTAGAGGTCGAACGCGGTGCGCCCGCCCACCGCGTAGGGGATGTCGAGGCCGGTCGGGTGCGCGGTCCGGTAGGCGGCCGAGGCCGCGTTTCGGGCCGCGATCTGCGCGGCACTGTCGGGCACGCCCGCATTGTTGTCGTAGCAGGCGCCCCGCGCCGCCTCGTCCAGCGTCTCCCAGACGAGCCGGGGGTCGGCCGGCCCGGGAGCGGCGAGGACGAAGTCCGAGGCCGCGGAGGAGGCCATTCCATGGGCCGCCATCACGCTGCGATCGCCTGGGGCAGGATCGGCGAATCGGCGTCGAATCGGTGGCCCGCCCGCAGGCAGAAGGCGGGGCGCAGCAGGCGCTCGGCCACGACCCGGGTGTCCTCGTTGTCGCGCAGCAGGAAGCGGCCGCGATCGTCGTGCAGCACCGAGACGTCGGCGGCGTAGCCAACCTTGAGGGCGCCGATGCTGTCGCTCATGCGCAGCATCTCGGCCGGGTGGGAGGTCACCATCGGCACCACCTCCTCCAGCGGAATGCCCAGCGCCATCATCGAGCTCATCGCCTGGGTGAGGCTGAAGCGGGCCTGCCCGAGGAAAGGGTGGTTCTCGTCGTCGTGGTGCTCGTCGGGGGTGCCGGCGGGCTTCTTCACCTCGGGCACCTCGGTGTTGTAGCCGTGCATGTCGGCGCCGAGGGTGTAGGGGATCACGCCGGCCGGCAGCGAGGCGCGCGCGACCCGGTAGGAGAAGTGGCTGCCGTGGCCGACATCGACCTTCAGGCCCGCATCCATCGCCCGGCGGATGATGTGGTGGACCTCGCCCGCCTCGTTGATGAAGCCGCCGGGATGGCGCGTGAAGGGATGGGCCAGCACGTCGCCGGGGCGCAGCAGCGGGATCACCCGCTCCACGATGGTGTCGGCGTCCTCGCCGTTGGCGCCCGATTCCGGCAGGCCCCAGAGCTGGCCGAAATGCACGTACAGGGGGAGATCCGCCCGCCGGCTGATCTCGGCGGCCATCTCCATCACCTTGATGCCCCAGCGGGCGAAGCCGCCGATCTCGGCGTGGCCCTTGATACCGCGCACGAGGTCGCGGTTCTCGGTGGCCGACTTCACGGTCGCGTCGATGTCGACGCCGTCGGGGCTGTAGAGGTTGGGGTAAAAGTGCCCCTCCAGGCCGCCGACCAGATAGGCCGAGAGGAAGGCGAGCACCTGGGTTTTCGAGCGCTCGGCGATGAAGTGGCGGAAGCCCGGCAGGGTCATGCAGGAGGGACCGCCCTGGTCCACCACCGTGGTGACGCCCGAGCGCACGCCGACCATGTCGGGGTTCAGGCCGAAGCGGCCGGTGACGTACTGGTAGACGTGGGCATGAGTGTCGATCATGCCGGGCAGCACCAGCTTGCCCGAGACATCCACGACCTCGGCAGCGGCGGAGGGCAGGATCGTCTCCTCGACCGCGGCGATGCGCCCGCCCTGTACCGCCACGTCGCGGATGCCGTCGATGCCGGAGGCCGGGCAGATGACGCGTCCGCCGCGCAGGATCAGGTCGTAGCGGGTCTCGTTCATCACACCACCTTGTCCGTTGAGTCGCATTGACCGACCGAGGTTAGGCAGAATATTTCCAAAAAGGGAAGCATGCTTCGTATTTTTCTGGGATTGCATAGTTCGTGCCAGTGAGAGCCGACGAGCGAGGGGGCAGCAATGGTTGACGGAGTGGGTCAGGCCGAGGGCGCCGCTCGTGCGCATGATCGACATACGGATTCTCAAGAGAGCAAAATATTCGGCCAGCCTTGGCCTCTGGCAGAGCGCCCCGGATTTCTGGTCCGGCGGCTGCATCAGATACACGTCAGCCTTTTCAACGAAGAATGTGCCGCCTTCGGCGTCACGCCGCTTCAATACAGCCTGCTGTCGGAGCTAATGTCCCGCACAGAGGCTGATCAGACCACCCTGGCCAATGCTGTTGCTCTGGACAGAACGACGACCACAGGGGCGCTCAGGCGCCTCGAGGCTCGGGGTCTCGTCAGCCGATCGACCTCCACGTCCGACCGCCGCGCGCAGCGGTGCCGACTGACCGCGGAAGGAATTAAAATTCACAACGCCATGGCCGCTGCCGCACGACGCGCTCACGAAGCGACCGTGGCTGTTCTCTCCCCGGCGGAGCGGCAGATCCTGACGCAGCTCATGAAAAAGGTCGCCCTCGCCCACGGCCAACGTCATGAGGCGACGGTGCTCTGACCTGGGCAGCATTCCAGAACCTTCGCACACGGATAACGGCTAAAGCAGAAGATCCGCCGAAATTTGATCATTCCCCGTGCACGAGTTCGGGCGCAAACCTTATGCAGGAATGGCTATAGGAGATCGCCAGATCTTGACGCGGAAACGGGCCGCCAAACGGATCATAAATCGATATCAAGACATGGCAGGAATCTGCATGATATGCCGCCCGGGCGAGCGGTCATCGGCTCGACGATCGTCGTAATCCTCTCTTAGAACTATCAAGACGCCCGCACCGATCTCGGCTCGTTTCTGAGGGGGTGCTCGATTGCCCCGTCGGGACGGAAGGCTGAGCCTGATAGATCGGACTGGGCCGGCGATGTCGCCCTGAACCGCGAAATGGTCCGCGCATGTTCGCACGCGCTTCGCGCGCCGCGTCAGCCGATTGCGGATCGCGCGTGAAGTGGGTGCAAGGATTGGGCTGTAAGGCGCCGTTCGAGGTCGGGAACGATCGGGCGGGCCGCTCGGCCCTCGCACGCCGGCCCGTCGCGGTGGGTGCCTTTTGTTTGCGAAGGCGTGATTTAGTCGAGCCGTCTTCGGCTGGCTTTATTTCAAAAACAGATCGCCGCTGAAGATGAGGACGGTTCCAAAGGGAGCAAGCGGCTTTGCAGGCTTTCTCAGCGTCCGCTTCGGGGCGAATGCCCTCGTCGGCTAAGCGGCCATCATGGGCGCAAAGCGGAAGGTCCGGTTCTGCGAAGTCCCAACGTCGGTGTCTGGCTAAGCTCGGGCGGCCTGGTCGGCCTTGCCAAACTTTCGCATAGACCGCGGGCGGAGCGCCGCTTAGCTGAGAACAGCGAGAGCCGCGACTAAATCGGCGACCAAATCGTCAGGATGCTCAATCCCGATCGACACTCTGATCGTCGCGTCCGTGATTCCTAGGCGGTCACGCACGGCCTTTGGCACACCCGAATGGGTCGTAGAGGCCGGGTGGCTGGCGAGCGATTCAGTGCCACCTAGGCTCACGGCGAGCTTGAATAATTGAAGAGCGTTGAGGACTTGGAACGCCTCTGCCTCGCCGCCTACGATGTCGAATGAGAATGTCGAGCCTGGCGCCGCGCATTGCTCGGCATAGACGTGCGCCCGCTGCGATCCGGGCTCCAAATGCGCGAGATGGTGAAGGCGCGACACCTTCGGATGCGCAGCCAACATGCGGCCGACGATCTCGCCATTGCGGTTTGCGGCATTCATCCGCAACGTCAAGGTTTCGAGCGAGCGCCCGAGCATCCAGCAGGAATGCGGGTCGAGGCCGGTTCCGATCGCTGAGCGCAGCAGCCGCACCGGCCTGATCCGCGCTGCTGAGCCGAGAGCAGCGCCAGCGATCAGGTCGGAGTGGCCGCCGACGTACTTCGTCAGCGAGTAGACCGAGATGTCGACGCCGTGGCGCAGTGGGTGCTGGAAGAGTGGACCGAGCAGGGTGTTGTCGCAAACCACGACCGGAGCTTCACCGCCCTGCCGCGCGCCGATCTCGTCGGCGACCTCGCGGATCAGGCTGAGATCGACGAGGGTGTTGAGCGGGTTCGAGGGTGTCTCGATCATGACGACGCTGACTCGTCCCGCCTCAATGGCTTGGTTGGCCGCCGCGCGCACGCTCGCCGGATCGACCCCATCGGCGAATCCGAACGGTACGATGCCGAAGCCTGCTAGGGTCTTGGCGATCAACGTTTCAGTGCCGCCATAGAGCGGCTGCGAGTGCAGGATCGTGTCGCCGGGCCGTGCGAAGGCCAGGATCGTGGTCGCGATCGCTGACATGCCGGAGGAGAAGACCAGCGCGGCCTCGGCCCCTTCGAACACGGCTAGCCGATCCTCGACAATCTCGCTGTTTGGATGGTTGAAGCGCGAGTACACGAGCCCCGCCGCCTCGCCGACTGGGGGCTCGCGCCGCCCGGAGACGTAGTCGAAGAAGGCTTTGCCGTGCTCGGCCGAGGTGAAGACGAAGGTGGATGTGAGGAAGACCGGTGGCTTCACCGCGCCCTCGGACAGAGCGGGATCGTAGCCATAGCCGAGCATCAGGGTTTCGGGATGGAGCGAGCGGTTGCCAAGCGCCTTCTTGTGGTAGCGGTCGTTGGACATGCTGCCTCGCTCCGACCCGGCTCCAGCTCGGGGCTGGTTAGCCCGTTCGTGCTTTAAATCCGGTGTTCCGGGCGAGGGAGCGCTCAGTTTAATGTGCAGCCATGTCCGCCGTCAGCATTCCTGAGTGAGCGCCTCCAGGGCCGGTTCCGCCGCCGGAGTGAGGGGTCGCGCCGGGGGCTCACAGGCCGACCGGGAAGGTCTCGGGCACCTCGCCCGCATCCCACTCCGAGGTCCGTTCCAGCGGCGTCACCGCGCGGGTCTCGTCGAAGTGGAGGATCGCGTCGAACTGATCCGAAAGGCGTGCCTGGAAGTAGTGGCACTGCAGCTCCGTGTCGGGTCGGTAGATGACGCCGATCGCCCGCTCGGTGCGGGCCGCCCGGAGCAGCTGCGCCGCCGCGCTGCCGGCCGTGAGGGGCAGCAGGAAGCGGTGCAGGCCGAGGGCGTGGAACAGGGCCTCGTAGCTGCCGTGACGCGCGGGGCGGACACCCTTGCGCTCGGCCGGCTGGTCCCAGTCGGAAGCGGCCGTCACGGTCCCCGCATAGGTGGTGAAGCCGACGCTCACGACGGCGCGGCCGTAGCGCTCCCGCAGCAGCTGTCCGAGGTTCAGTTCGCCGCGCTCGCCCATTGCGGTGGCGCGCGCGTCGCCGAGATGGGAATTGTGCGCCCAGACGGCGATCTTCACGGGGCCAGGCCGGCGTTCCAGATGCGCCACCAGCCGCTCCAGGCTCTCCGCCATGTGGCGGTCCCGCAGGTTCCAGGAGGAGACCTCCGCGAGGAACATCGTGCGGTAGTAGGCCTCGGCGCTCTTGACGACGCGCGCGTTCTGCTCGGCGTTGAAGAGTTCCTCGACGTCGGTGCTGCCGCTCCAGGCCAGGGTATCGGCTGCGCGCCGCTGCAGGGCCAGCAACTGGGCGACGGCCTGCTCCTGGCAGGATCCGATGCCCTCCAATCCGGCCATGAAGCCGTAGACCTGCCCGCTGTCGCCGAACCGGTCGAAGCAGGCGTAACGGGCGCGCGCCGCCTCGGCGGCGTCCGGTTCGAGGGCTTCGAGGCAGCGCAGCACCGCTTTCATCGAGGCGCGCAGGCTGTAGAGATCGATGCCGTAGATGCCGACCCGGGCCTCGGCCGGCAGGCCCTGATTGCGGGTGCGCAGCCACTCGACGAACGCGACCATCTCGGCATTGCGCCACATCCAGGTCGGGAAGCGGCGGAAGCCGGCGAGGGCCTCGACGGCGTCGAGGTCGTCGCTGTCGCCGCGGACGTAGCGGTTCACCCGCCAGGCATCGGGCCAGTCGGCCTCGATGGCCACGGCCCCGAACCCCTTGTCCATGATCAGCCGACGGGTGATCTCAGCCCGTTCCCGGTAGAATTCGTGCGTTCCGTGGGAGGCTTCTCCGAGCAGCGCGAAGCGYGCATCGCCGATCAGCGCCAGCAGGGCATCGTAGTCGCGGGGGCCACCGTCCAGGGGTATCGCCGCCGCACGCAGGCGCCGGAGGGTCGTGGCGTCCGCTTCGGCGGCGGGCAGCGCGGCGGGATCGGCCGTGCCCGAGGCCTGCGCGCGCCCGAGCAGGCGGCGCACCTCGTCGTCGCTCGTCTGCGCGAAATCCCGGTAGGCGGCGCCCACCGCCCAGAACGGTTCGGGCAGATCGGCGCAGATGACCGTATCGGCCTCGTGTTTCAGTCGCTCGACCGTGTCGCGGGAGGCGGTGGGCACGGCCACGACCACCGCCTTCGGCCGGCGCTGCCGGATCGCCCGGATGGCGGCCTGCATCGAGGCGCCGGTGGCCAAGCCGTCGTCGACTAGGATGACGGTGCGCCCGCGAACCTGGGCGGGGGGGCGACCGCCGCGATAGACGCGTTCGCGTCGCAGAAGCTCCTCGCGCTCCTGCGCGGTCACCGTCTCGATCAGGTGCGGGGGAACCTTCAGCGACGCGATGATATCCTGATTGAGCACTCGGACGCCGCCGCTGGCGATCGCCCCCATGGCGAGTTCCTCGTAGCCCGGCACGCCGAGCTTGCGCACCACGAACACGTCGAGCGGCGCGTGCAGCGCATCGGCCACCGCGGCCGCCACGGGAACCCCGCCGCGCGGCAAAGCCAGGATCACGACGTCGGGGCGGCCGGCGAAGTCGGCGAGGTCCTTGGCGAGTTCGCCCCCCGCCTCGGCGCGGTCGCGAAAGATGCGCTCGGCCATCGCCACCCTCCCGCTGCGCGGATCCTGGACAGGGATTGTCGTTCGCCGGGGCGGGCGACCCGGTGCGTCGCGCCCACCCCGGCAGCGCCTTCGGAAGCCGGCTAGGCGGCCTGGACGGCGATCGTCTTCTCGGCCTTCGCCTCGGCGGTCTTCGGCAGCGTCACCGTCAGCACGCCGTTCTTGAGGACCGCTTCGATCTTGCTCGCGTCGACGCCCGGCGGCATGCGGAAGGCCCGCTCGATGGCACCGAACCGACGCTCGGACAGGTAGAGGCCCTCGCCCTTGCGTTCCTGCTCCTGCCGCTTCTCCCCCTTGATCGTCAGCATGCCGTCGGTGACTTTGACCTCGACATGGTTCTCATCGATACCGGGAAGCTCGGCCGTGACTTCATAGCAAGTCGGCTTGTTCTGTATGTCGGCTACGGGAGACAGTTGCCACATGGCGCCACCGCTGGTGAACGGCGTCGTCGCCGCCCCGAGGAAATCGAACGGCACGCGTTTCAGGCTGCGCGCCAGATCATCGATGAGATGATCGATGTCCCGGCGCACGTTCTCGAACGGCCGCCACTCGGCCGGCGTGGACGGGCGCTCGCCCCCCTCAGTGCTGACCGCCACTCTTGTACCGGACTCGGCCATGGTGAATGCCTCCTCTAAAAAAGACGAAGCGTCTCGGTAGGGCGCGCGCCCTGGAAGGACATTGATCCATCTCAAGATCATCGGCGCTGGAATACGGAGCATCCAGTAATATTCGAAACATGTTGCATGGTGCGCGAAGATATAGCCCGCAAAATATCGAAATGATCACAGGATTTTCCGCGCAGGATTTTACCCGCGCGGCCAGTGCGCGGCGGACGGCCGCGTCGTCACGGCGGGACCCCGCCGTCGAGTCCAGGACCGCCTACGCGGCGATCCTGCTTAGTGATGATGCGCGGAGACGGCGCGCAGAACCTCGCCCGAGAGCCCGGCACCGACCTTGTGCGAGATGTCGCCGAGGCTCACCATGCCGACAAGCTCCTGGTCGGCGTCGATGACCGGAAGACGGCGAATCCGCCTGTTCTCCATGATCTTGATCGCCTGAGCGAGATCGTCATCCGGGGCACAGCAGACGACCCGGGTTGTCATCACGTCGTTCGCCGTCATCGTCCGCGGGTTCCCGCCGTCCGCGAGGGCGCGACATGTGATGTCCCGGTCGGTGATGATGCCGACCAAGTGGCCGTCCGACTTGACGGGCAGTGCCCCCACATCGGCATCCCGCATCTGCCGCGCAATTACGTCGACTTTCGTCTCGGCCGAGACGAAAGTCGCACCTCTGTGCATGACGTCACTGACTTTCATAGGCGTGGCCTCGTGCTGATGGTTCCAGATCCGTCCGGAATCGCCTTCGCGCGGAGTTTGTCTGAAACCCTCCTCCGTTTGGCACGACTGGCATTGATGCAAGTCAACGGACGGTTCGATAAGATCAAGTCTTCATCCGAGGCTTCGGCTCGAAGCCAAGGCGTTGCGCAGGACCCGGCGGCCGGTGCGCGAACGCCGCCTCGGCTCAGTGCGCCATCAGGGTCGGCGCCGTCATCGTGCGGAGGAGTTCACGGCTCGCCCCGCCGAGGAAGGCTTCGCGCAGGCGGGAATGGCCGTAGGCCCCCATCACGAGCAGGTCCGCGCCGCCCTGGGCGATCTCGGCCAGCAGGGTCTCGGTGACGGTGGTGTCGCTGAAGATCGCGCGGTAATCGGCCGTGATGCCGTGGCGCCCCAGATGCTTCACCACGCGGGCGCCGCCTTCGCTGACGCCGGCCACCGCGTCCGTCTGCACCGTGAGGACGCGCACGCGCTCGGCGCGGCTCAGAAGCGGCAGAGCGTCGGCCAGCGCCCGTGCGGCCGAGGCGCTGCCATCCCAAGCCACCGTGACGGCGCTGAACCGCGCCGGCCGAGTCCAACGCGCCGGCACCAGGAGGATGGGCCGGCCCGCCCCGAGGAGGAGGTCCGCGATATAGGCATCCGCCGGCTTGTCGCGGCCCGGATCGGCCTGCTCGACCACGATGAGATCGGCGATGCGGGCGCGATCCAGGAGACGGCTTCGGATGTCGCCGGCGCGCCCGCCCAGGGCTTCCATCTCCATCGGCACGTCGGCGGTTCTGGCGGCGTCGGACAGGTCGTCGGCGGCGTCGCGCACCACCGCCAGGGCGGCCTCACGGGCCGAGACGGCGAAACCGTAGGGCAGTTCCGCCAGGAACGCCTCATCACCGCCCTCCGGCTGGAGGCACAGGCATCCGACGGCCGCCCCGACCTCCCGGGCCAGGGACAGCGCGTAAGGCCCGGCGGCCTCTCCGACCGCGTCCGCAACGATGAGCAGATCCTTGATCATGGTGCGCGTCCCGTGAACGTCGACCGGGGGGCGATCCGCGTTCCGGTCCAGGCAGGCAGGGTGCGCCGACGGGCGCGGCGGGCCTTGATTCATCGCAAAGCGGCCGCACGACCGGCCTTTGATGTCCCTCAATGTCGCGCCCCGCCCGGAGGCCGATCCTGGCCGCTCACTCGGGCACGCGGAGGCGGGCGATGCGTGACGTCCTGGTTGTCGTCTATTCGCGCTCGGGCACGGCCGAGGTGGTGGCCCGGGCACTCGCGACCGCCCTCGGCGCCGACCTCGATCGGATCACGCCTGCGGTCTCCTATGCGGGTACGGCCGGATACCTGCGAGGCCTCTGGCAGGCGCTCCGTCGGAGCGGGCCGCCGATCCGAAAGCGCTTCGATCCGGCGCAGTTCAGGACGGTCGTCCTGTGCTCACCCGTATGGGCCGGCCGACTTCCCGGGCCGGTGCGGACCTACCTCCAGGAGGCCGGGGCGCCACCTCATCTGCTCGGCGTCGCCGTGTCGGGCTCGGGCGGCGCGCAGGCCGCCTTCTTCCGGGAGATGGAGCAGATCAGCGGCTGCGCCGGCATTCCCGCCCTCTCGTTGACCCATCGCCAGGTCCTGACCGGGGCGTATCGCGCTTCCCTCATCGCGTTTGCGCAGACGGCGCGTCGCGCCCGGAGCGAAGCCCCGGCCCGGCCCCGCGCGGACGGTCTTCCGGGCGGCGGCCTCATCGCCTGACGGCGTGCACCAGCGGGAGGAACGTGATCGCGATCTCGAGGGCGATCAGCAGGACGACCACGATCTCCAGGCGCAACGAGCGGTTGGTATGGATCAGGTCGGTGAGCACGGTCGCCGTCTCGCCGATCACGGTGAGCTTGCGATGCAGGGTCGCCGTCCGCTCCCGCAACTCGTACTCGTCCTCGAGGCGTGCGTAGAGCCGTTCCAGGCCCGGCCGATCCCACAGCACTTCGGGCTTCTCCTCGACCGCCACGCGCCCGGACACCCTGTGCTGGACGAGCAGCGTGCTGCCGATGAGCTTCAGGACGGCCCGACGACCGCCCGATGCGCGGCCCGTCTCGGCCAGGCGCCGCGCCAGCGGCTCGATCACGTCGAAGACAGCTGCGACCTCGATCTCGTTCTGCGCCAGCGCCGTGCTCTTGGCGAGGATGTCGGCGATGACGATCAGACGTTCGGGCGTCAGCTGGCGCAGGGCGATCCGGCCGCCGGGCACGACCTGATCGTCGTGATCTGGCCCGATCTCGATCGTGGCGGTCTCCTCTTCCGGCCGCGTCACGGGACTGCGGACGCGCGGCCGCAGGCCCGCGGCCATCGCCTCCTCCTCGATCGGAGACAGACCGACGGACACCACGACCCCGTAGCGGAAGACCACCGCGAACCCGCATCCCACCTTGAAGGCCAGCGGATTGATCGCGAGCGTGTCGCTGCGCTCGAGACCCGCCGTGTCGATCCGGTCACCGAGAATGCGGGCGCGGGCGACCAGGCGTTGCGGTTCGACCGGCAGGGCGTCCTGGCTCAGTGGTCCCGCCTCCCGCGTTGATCCGGCGCCCGGCTGCGGGGAGCGACTCGGACCCCGGGCCAATCCCCGTGCGGCGCCCGCTTTGATCCATCGCAAGGTCCCCCGTTACCCCGCGCCATACGGTTCCGGGCGCGGCGGCGACACGCGCGCCGCACCTGTTGAGAGGGCGGACGATGCGCACCATCGACAATCAATCGCAGGACATCTTTCTGAACGGATTGAGTCTTTTGCTGGGCATCGGCCTGATCGCGGCGCCCTGGTATTTCGGCTTCGCGTCCGAGACCGCCGCGGCTTGGAACGCCTGGATCTTCGGCACCACGGCCACGATCCTCGCCGTGCTGGCGCTGATGCAGACCTACGACTGGGAGGTCTACGCCATCGCGGCAGCGGGAACCTGGATCTGCCTGGCCCCTTGGGCGCTCGGCTTCCAGGACGCCACGGTGGCGACCTGGGGACATGTGAGCTTCGGCGTCGCACTGATCATGTCGGCGAGTTCCGAACTCCGACGCCTGCGCGAATCCCCTTCGGCCTACAAGGTCTGAGCAGGCGCCTCGCCCCAGGCCCGCGCGCGTACCGTCACGCGACCTGCCGCGTCCTCCGCCGGGTCGCCGTCCCGGTGCTCGCCGGATCCCGCCCCGGACCTGTGGCGCCCTCGCCGATGAGGTGGAGCATCCATCCGGGATCGGCCGCACGGGAGGGCAGGCCCCCCATCGGTCCATCGAGGGCCGTGAAGCCATCGGGGCCGGGAGCAGACGCAACCGGGATCCGGGCGACGCTGCGGCCATCCCGGCCGGGTCTCTCACCTCCGCGTCGAGCATGCACGGTCTCCTGCGACGCCGCGCAGGTTACGGCGTGCGCGACCCCAGGCCGGTGATCCAGATCAAGGCACGGCAAGCGGCAGGTAGACCATGAGGGAGAGCAGGCCGAGCTGCGGCATCGAGCGCGCGAGGGTGCCCAGGAGCCGGCCGATCGCCGTCGCGATGAACAGGTACGCCGCCGTTCCGAGCCGAAACGGCGGGGTGGAACCGATGATCGGCGCGACCAGACCTTCGCCGGGGCAGTCTCGGAGGGCGTGACCGGCATCACCAGCAGGTTTTCCGCCGTCCCGCGCTCGCGCACCACCCGCGCACCGGCCGGGATGATGGCCAGCATCGTCACGCTGTTGAGGATCCCCATCAGGCTCGTGAACCGCGCCGTCTCGGCGTTGGGGTCGATGGCGGCGCGCCCACGGCAGCGGCCTTCGCGTCCTCCGGGGACGGCAGAACCATACCGGTGATCGGCTCGACCCAGGTCAGGTGGTCCCGTATCGCGACAACGCCCGGAATACCTTCGACGGCGGCGCGAACCGCACCCCTCTCGCGCTCGTCGATCAGCCAGCCGTTGAGTTCCACCGTCCCCTGCAGGACGGCAACATCGATCGTGGCTTTCGGGATGCAGACGGCACTGTCGAATGCGGACAGGATGTCCTTGTGGATCTCGGCATCGCTGCGGACTCCGGGGCGGCGGTCCGCCTCCAGGGCGATGCCGAGCGCCCGGACGACGTCGGCGCGGCTCACCATCCCGACGACGGAACTCCCGCGCAGGACCGGCGCCCGCTTGATACGGCCCCGCGTCATGGTCTCGACGATCGCCTGAAGGGGCGTGTCTTCCGTGACGGTGATCACGGTGCCGGACATCACCGTCTCGACCGTCCGCCCGTGCGCGTGGGCATACTCCTCCGCGAGCCTGCCGGGACTGCGGAGATACTGGACCCAGCGCGGCACGCGGCGTTCGGTGCCGAGTTCGACCCGGCGGAGCAGATCGCCCTCCGTCACGATCCCGACAAGCGCGCCCTGCATGTCGATGACCGGCAGGCCGCTGACACCCGCCTCCAGCATGAGATCGATCACGCGGCGGAGGGGCGTATCGGGGCAGACACTGATCACGGGGGCGGACATGATCTGGCCTGCGCAGATCCGTTGCGCCCCAAGCGGCGCGCGATCGCGCGCGGACGGCGTCGCCGCCGGATCCGGTTCACGGGTGAACCCTGGCATTCGCGACCTCCCGGATCAGGATCGGGACAAGGACCGGCCGGACTCCCGCAGGCGCCGCCGATCCCGCATCAGGGTGCGCATCCCGCCCGTTCACCCGCCTTGCGCTGGATCAAGCCGGGTGGACCGGGCGAGCATCCCGCGCTGCCTTCCGTCACGACTGGATGGCCGCACTGAGCTTGTCCGCCTGCGGCCGCAGCACGGGTCCGGCATGGGCCTGACGCTCCATCGCCGACCGTTCGATGTCGCGCGCAGCGTTCGCGTAGATCTCGAACCGTCGCTGAAGAACGGCACTCTTGATGTCATCCTTGCTTTTGACCATGGCGGCCTTGGCCTTGTCGGCCCGCCGCCTCAGCTTCGCGGCCAGTTTGTCGTAGAACCTGTCGATGCGGGCGCCGGCCCTTTTGGCCTCCTCGCTCAGGCTCGTGGGTAGATTGCGCTTCATGGCGTCGCCTCCTGCAATCTCGCCATTCATCCCCGTCCACACGGCCCAAGCCTTGATCCAGCGCAATGCCGCGATGTCGCGACCGACGTTGAGTGGGCCGGGGTCACGGTCGTCGGCCTCTGGTCCCCTCGTCGGGTGTTTCCTCGAGAACCGAGGCCGCGGTGCCGAACTTCCTCGTCGTGAAGCTGCAGCAGTTCACGGCGCTTTCGGAGGCCGACCGAGCGGCTTTGCACGAGGTCATGGCCCGGCGGTCGCAGGTCGGCCCGCGCGAGGACATCGTCCACGAGGGCGAGCCGCACGGACCGATCCGGGTCATCCTCGACGGCTGGGCCTGCCGCTACAGACACCGCGCGGATGGCCGCCGGCAGGTGACCGCCATCCTGCTGCCGGGCGACCTCTGCGACACCCATGTCGCCGTGCTGCGCGCGATGGACCACTCCATCGGCGCCCTCACGCCGGTGACCCTGGCCGAGATCCCCCGCGACCGACTGGACACGCTGGTCGGCTACCATCCCCAGGTCGGTCAGGCGCTCTGGTCTGAGATGCTGGCAGCCGCCGCGATCCAGCGCGAATGGACACTCAGCGTCGCCCGACTGGGGGCGGTGGAGCGACTCGGCCATCTGCTCTGCGAGCTGTTCCATCGGCTGCGGGCCGTCGGGCTCACGCGGAACCACGGCTATGGGTTGATGCTGCGCCGGTCGGATCTGGCCGACACCTTGGGCTTGATGGACCTAGATGTCAGTCGCGGCCTGCGAACGCTGCACATCCAGGCCCTGATCGTGTTGGAGCGGGGCTGGCTGACCATCCTCGACCTTCCCAGGCTGCAGCGCGCCTCGCTCTTCAGCCCCGGCTACCCCCATCTCGGCGATCGGGATTCGTTCCGCACCGCCGACCCGTCCTCGCCGCTGGAGACCGGTCGTCATGAAGCGAGCCACCGCCATCCTGTTGGGTAGTGTTCTGCTCTGCGGCGTCGCCGAGGGCCAGCCATCCCCGTTCGCGCAGCCCCCCGCCGCATCGTCGCCCCATGAAACCCAGTCGAGCCTCGGAAACATCATGCTGATGATCCAGGCGCGGCACGCCAAGATCTGGTACGCGGGGCGCGCGGAGGATTGGGATTTGCTCGACTACGAGTTGAATCACGTCGCGGATGACCTGACCGCCGCGGCGATGCTCTACCGGGAAATCCCCGTCGCGCTCGTGACGGGCGCAGGTCGCGAACTCGCCCGCATGAAGGATGCGGCCAACCGGAAGGATGGGTCGGGGTTCCAGTCCGCCTATTCCGGCCTGACGGCGGCCTGCAACGCCTGCCACACGGCCGGCGGTGTCCCGTTCATCCAAATCCAGACGCCGACCACCCTGCCGTTCGCGAACCAAAGGATTCCGTCCAAGCCTCGATGAGACCGCGGCCCTAGGGCACGATCTCCGGCGGCATCCCGCCCGGGATGCCGAGCGGCTCGTTCGCCGGCGGCACGTCGTCGGGTTCCGAAGCCGGCACGCCCAGGGGCTCCGGCAGCGGATCCTGCCCCGGCTCCGGCGGGTGGGCGGGAGAGGGTGGCGGAAAGCAAGGGTCAGGGACACCTGGGTTGCCTGGATTGGCCATCGCAATGTCCTCCGGTTGGTGGTTCATCAGGCAGCAGACGGACGCGCCTGCCAGAAGGTCGCGCGTGCCCCCACTGAAGAACCGTTGCGGCTCATCAGCCCGACCCTTGCACGCCCGCCGTCGCCTGATCGGCTGATGCGGGACAGACGACGGCCGGGTCATGCGGCCGCCTGCCGTCCGACGGAGTCGGGACCTCCGAGCACCCGCATGGCGTTCAGGATGACGGCGACATCGATGACTTCCTGAAACAGCGCACCCTGCAGGGGCGCGAGGTATCCGAACGCCGCGGCCACCATGCCGGCGAGCGAGAGTCCGAGGCCGGCCAGCACGCTCTGGAGAGCGATGGCGCGGGCACGCCGGGCGATCCCGATGGCCCGCGGCAGCGGCTCGAGGCTGTCGACGAGGAGCACGACGTCGGCGGCCTCGGCCGCGGCCGCCGCCCCGCGGGCGCCGAGCGCCACGCCGAGATCGGCCGCCGCCAGGGCGGGCGCGTCATTGACGCCGTCGCCCACCATCATCACCGGCCCGTTCATCCGCTCCTTCGCCACGATCTGCGTCTTCCCCGACGGGTCCAGGTCGGCCGCCACGGCATCGACCGGCAAGCCGACGACCAGCGCCTCGGCGATCGCGCGCCGGTCCCCCGTCGCGAGCACGATCCGCCCGATGCCGCTGCCCCGCAGATCGTTCAACGTCCGCGCCCCGTCGGTGCGCAGCGGATCCGCGAGGAGCAGGACGGCCGCCGGCTTGCCATCCACGGCGACCAGGACCGTCGCCGTGGTCGCGCCCGCACCCGGAACGGCCTCGGTCTGCGGAAATCGGATGCCGCGCGCCCGCATCAGGCGCGGACCGCCGACCTCGACCTGGCGTCCCTCCACGATGCCCGCGATGCCCTCTCCGGGAACCTCCGTCACGCCCGTGGGCTGCACGAGCGTCGATCCGCGCGCCTGCGCCTCGTCGACCAGGGCTCTGGCCGTCGGATGGCCGGATGCCTGGTCCAGGGAGGCCGCAAGCCTCAGGATGTCGGCCTCCCCGAAGGGCGGCAACACATGGGCCGACCGAAGGCGCGCTCGGCCGTGGGTCAGGGTGCCGGTCTTGTCGACCACGAGGACGCGCACCTTGGCCAACGTTTCCAGGGCGCCGCCGCCCTTGACGATGACGCCGATGCCGGCGGCCCGCGAGAGACCCGAGACCAAGGCGACGGGAACCGCCAGGATCAACGGACAGGGCGTGGCCACGACCAGGACGGCGAGGCCCCTGACAGGGTCGGCGGCTGCCAGCCATGCGCCGCCGGCGAGCAGAAGCGTGAGCGCGAGGAAGACGAGGCCGTAGCGGTCGGCCATGCGCGCCATCGGCGCCTTCTGCGCGCGCGCCGCCTCGACCAGCCGGACGATGCCGGCATACGTGCTCTCGGCCGCGCAGCGCTCGACGACGAGGGTGAACGGAACCCCGACGTTCAGGGGGCCGCTCATCACGGTCGCGCCCGCCTCGAAGGTCACCGGCATCGCCTCGCCGGTCAGGCTCGCCTGGTCGAGGACCGCGTGACCGGAGGCCACGCGGCCGTCGACCGGAAGAACGTCGCCCACGCGCACGAGGATGCGGTCGCCCGGGACAAGCCGCTCGACCGGGACCTCGTGCACCGCGCCGCCCGCCTCGCGCAGGGCCGTCCGCGGCTGCCGGCCGATCAGCGCGGTCATCGCCCGCCCGGCCCGCCCTGCCGCGTAGGCTTCGAGGGACTGGCCGCCCGCGTACATCAGCGCGATGACGACGCCGGTCAGGGGCTGGGACAGGGCGACGGCGCCCGCCATCGAGAGCACCGCGACCACGTCCAGCCCCACGTCGCCCCGCGCGAGGCTGGTCGCGACCTGGATCAGGAGGACGACGAGGATCGCCAGAGTGGGCAGCATCCAGGCCCAGGCCGCGAAGCCGGGATGCTCCAGCGCCTGCGCGGCCAGACCCAGGCACAGGCCCGCCAGGGGCAGGATCGCGAGCCACCCCCTGACCAATGTGGGCAGTTCGGCAACGGTCGGCCGTCTGGAAACCGCGGCGTCGAGGGCTTCCGCTTCCGTCGCCATGCCCATAATCGCTCCCGCCCGTCACCGCGTCCGGACGCTCGCACGCTGTCCGGACCTGCGCGTTGTGCTGGATCAAGGCGATCGTTCTGGCGGCGGTCGAGGCCGCGGGACCGTCGACCCGCGCCGCGGGCGTCACACGGATCCGACGTTAGCGGGCGCCTCGATCCGACCCGCCGGCCAGACCGTCGAAGTAATCGAAGAACACCCGGTCCGGATCATACCTGTCGCGCAGGTCGCACAGCCGCTGCCATTTCTCGGGCGTGAACGCCTGGGCGACGATGTCGGGCTGTTCGACCGTGTTCGTTTCGCCGATGTAGTAGCCGATGTTGAACGGCTTCAGGACGGCGATCAACTCGCGGTGCCATGCGGCATTGGCCTCGTCGGTGTGCGGATCCCGCCACATCGTCCAGGGGCCGCCGTAGATCCGGGAGGTGATGGACCGGGCCATGTCTCTCTGCGGACCCGGAACGTTGGGACCGCAGAAGATCGTCAGCAGGAACACCGAGGTCTCCGAAGGCGCCGACCGCCAGAGGGACTGGATGGCCGCCATCACCGCGCCGGGACTGTGATTGGAATAGGTCGCCTCGACCCTGGATCGGACCCCCTCCGGGAACAGGGCTCCGGAGGCATCGAAGAGCTGCTCGAAATCGAGGGGCGTCGGCCCCGAGCGCGACAGCGGCTTGACCGGGGCGTCATCCAGCGGCTGCAGGGCGGTTCGTGCCGCTTCCGGATTCTCCTCGAACGCGGTTGCAGTGACCATGCAGACCCAACCGTTCTGGTCGGCCGCGAGCGCGGGGGGCGCTTTGACGAGGAACTGGCTCAGTTCGACGCTGGGGGCGATGCGCGCTGCCGCCTCGCCGAGCCACGTGCCGACGGCCGGTGCATCCTCGAGACGATRGAAATATTCACTGCCCTGTATCGCTTTGGGCAGCGCATGTAGCTTGAGATAATATTTGGTGACGACGCCGAAGAATCCCGAGCCTGCGCCCCGGGCGGCCCAGAAGAAATCCGCGTTCTCGGTTTCACTCGCCCTGATCAGGGCACCCTCGGCGGTGACCAGTTCGATCGCCTCCAGGCTCTCGGCGCCATATCCCCAGACCGTCGGGTTCCAGGCCATGCCGCCGCCCAGGAAATAGCCGCTTGCCTTGACCTGCGGGCAGTGTCCGGTTGGGAAGGCGAGCCCGTGGGCATTGAGAGCCTTCTGGATCGCGCGATTGCTCACGATGGGTTGGATGACGGCCCGGCGATTTTCCACGTCGATCGAGATGATCTTGTCGAGGCTCGCGAGGTCGATCAGGATGCCGCCGTTACGCAGGGTCGGCTGACACCAGTTGTGGCCGCCGCCACGGACGACCACCTTCAGCCCGTTCGCGCGGGCGAAGGTGATGGCGGCGATGATGTCATCTTCGTCGGCCGCTTTCACGATCAGCTGCGGCGCCCGATCGGGGATCAGCCTGTTCCACAGGTTTCCGTGGAGGGCTTCGGGAAATCCGGCCTCGTCCGAGGCGATCACCGGACCTTTGCAGGCCGTCCTCAGGTTCTCAGCAGTCATGATCCGGCACGTCACATCAGTGGCCCGCCCGGGCGGGATTGCCTGAGCGGGCGTAAAAGAGCGAGCGATTCCCCGGGCCGGTCCTCAATATGGGACGCGGTCCTTCTTCTGGGAATACTTCTTCCACACCTCGACGGCCTCTTCCCGCATGATCTGCTGGGTCGGGATCGAACGCTCGGCGACATCCTTCTTGAGTTCGGCATAGATCATGCTGTCATCGAAGCCGCCATATTCCAGCGCATCCTCGACCTGTGCGGCGTAGTAGACGTTCTTGATGCCGGCCCAGTAGGCGGCCGCCATGCACATCGGGCAGGGCTCGGCGCTCGTATAGAGCGTCGCGTCCCGGAGCTTGAAGCTGCCCTGCGCCTTGCAGGCCTTGCGAATGGCCTCGATCTCCCCGTGCCACGTCGGATCGTTCTCGGCGACGACGCGATTGGCGCCCTCCGCGATGATCTCGCCGTCTTGAACGATCACGCAGCCGAACACGCCGCCGGCACTGTCGACCAGCGAGGTCTTCTCCGACAGCGCGATCGCCCGGGCCATGAATTTTTCGTGTTTGTCAGTCATCGGATCCTCTGGTTCAACGGAAGCGTATGTTTGGACGGGTTATGAGCGGCGGATATCGAGCGAGCTTAGACTTCGCGCATCACGATCAGCGCTCTTGTGTTCCGGCAGGATGGCGTATCTGACGATCGGCGCCGGCCGTCGCGCGCCTCACGCGGAGCGCGCGGGTTCCGAAGGATGCCGGGCCGCCGGCGGCTCGTGCGTCCGATCAGCGAGGTGGTGCGTGCAGAGCGGATCGTCACGCTGTGAAACCTCGCTTTCCCCGACGCGCGTCCGTCTCGGCCAGTAAAGAGCGGCCGTGTCCGGACTACTGATTGAAGAAACATCGCTTTCGATGTCGCGTCAACGTCACCAGGCAATCGGTGGTAATACGATTGTAAATGTTCCTGGACTTAGTAAAGCGGCGCAAAACAGCCGCATAACTTCGTCGGAATGCCGGGTCTTGCAATAGATCCGCCGCCTCTTGAGAGCGGCACGCGCGAACGGTACGTCCGATCGCGGTTGGTCGGAGACGCAGGGACAAGAAATATTTTCTGTGCCGATCGCGTCCTCCGCCGCCGGCGATACTGCTGCGCCGACGGTGCCACGCATGCGCCGCCGCAGGGCGCCGACAATCAGGCCGTGCGTGCATCCGGGCAGGCCTCCCGCTTCGGTGCTAGAGCCGTTACCGAAGGTATTGCAACGGTTTGGACGGACGGCGACCCCGGTCGAGACAGCCGCGCCATGCCTCCTATCCCAACGCGATCGGGAACGGCGCTCTGTGAACGAGGCTCCGGTTTTTGTTGTCGTTCCGTCCCAGGCCGGCGGAGTCCAGACCAGCCGAGGACAGAAAGATCCGGGAGTTCTACCGCCCGATCGCCAACGTTGAATGGGCTGCGCAGGACAAACATGAAAGAACGCGCGTCGAGTGATACGTATTGTAGTTACAATCGAAATATTTCCATTCGGTCGGGGCGTCTTGACTTCGAACGAGCCGGTCGCGTTGATATGGGCCGGTCACATGGCGCCGCCGGTTGAACGGCGGGTGCACGATACAAGATCAATCTTCGGCTGTTGCGCCTGGCGGAATCCGGAGCGGCAGGCCCGTGAAAGTCTGCCTCCGACCCGATACCGGGCTTCCCGAACCGATCGCACGGCTTGCAGAAGGCGGCGTCGGTTCGGGTGCTCAAGCGGGGCGGCGTGACGGCATCGTCCCTGCGCGACGCGGTGCGTGCGGGGGACGACGGCACGGTGCAGGACTTGCGGGCCTCCGTCGCTCCATAAGAAGGCGCGCGCAGTCGGCCGGGCAACGGAAGCGCGTCGGGTCATGAGCGGTGCCACAACGTCCGTCAGCATCGTGACGCAGACGACCATCCGGCCCGAGAGCGCGGATGCCTTCGCCCGATGGCAGACCGACACCGGCACGGTCGTCGCGGCCTTTCCGGGCTTCATCGAGCAGCAGGTGATCCCGCCGCGGCCGCCGCTGCAAGTGGATTGGGTGATCCTCCAGCGGTTCCACAGCCTCGAGCAGGCGAAGGCGTGGCTGGCCTCTCCGGAGCGGCAGGCCCGGATCCAGGGCGCCACCCCGATGCTCGTGGGCCGCGACGACGTCCATATCGTCAAGGACGACGGCGACGCGTCGCGGACGTCGCCGGTCAGCGCGGTGATCAGCACCCGCGTGAAGCCCGGCATGGAGGCGGCCTATCTGAAGTGGGAGCAGAAGATCGCCGCGGCGCAGTCGAAGGCGCCCGGGATGCAGGGCTACCGGTTCGAGCCGGCCGTGCCGGGGGTGCAGGAGGATCACGTCGCGATCCTGCGCTTCGACAGCGAGGCGAATCTGCGGATCTGGATGGACTCGCCGGAGCGGCAGACCCTGGTCGCGGAAGCGGCCCCGTTGACCGCGGAGTTCCACACCCGAACGGTCCAGAGCGGCTTCGAACAATGGTTCCGCAACGTCGCCCCGGCGGGGGAGGGGGCGCCCGCGGCGTGGAAGATGAACATGATCGTGGTGCTGACCCTGTACCCAACCGTGTTCCTGTGGGGCGTCCTGGTCGGCACGCCGATCCTCGCCGGGATCCTGAAGGTGGATTTCCCGGTGGCACTGTTCATCGGCAACGTGTTCAGCGTGCTGCTCACCGCGCAGATGGTGCCCTGGACGGCCAAGCGGCTGGGCTGGTGGCTGACGCCGGATCCGGCGCGCCGGACGCAGGTCAATCTGCAGGGCGCCGCGCTGCTGATCGCCGCCTACGCGATCATGATCCTCGTGTTCTGGAAGCTGCTTTGACCGGCCTCATGCAGGGACCGGCGCGACCTCCCCGGTCCGCACGTCACCGCGTCGTCCGCCCGGCAGGACGCGGAGCTTCGGAATGGGGCGGGACGCTCCTGACGGTGACGCGTCTGCGGCCGCTGATCCTTGCGGGTCTCATGAGCGCGCTGTGCGGGGCGTCCGGGCTGACCGGAGCCGCTCGGGCCGCACCGGCGACGGAGCCGGACACCACCCGGGGCTCCGACACGAGCCGGCCGACGGCGCCGGCGACCTCGGATCGCCGGGAGGCCGAAGTCCCCTTCGCGGCCGCGACGGCGATGGCGGCGCCACCGCCTTCGTCCTTCAGCTTCTCCGACACGGTGGTGAGCTATCGGTTTCAGGGGCCGTCGGCGGAGCCCGGTCTCTTCGTACGGCGTCCCGACGGCACGGCGCAGGGCTCATTCGCGCCGCGCGCGGTGCCCAAGACCGTCGTCAACCTGTTCCACGCCAACGCGTGGGCCTACGGGACCAACCTCATCTCCCTCGATATCCTCAAATCCGGGTCCCAGGATCCGGCGGGCGACAAGCAGCGTCCGTTCAAGGATTACGGCGCCACCGAGGTCTATCTGATCTACCGGGGTGTCTTGAGCTTCAACAAGATCTTCGCAACTGAAACCTTCGCGATCCCCGGCTTCGTCAAGGACGTCGGCCTGTCCTTCGGGGCCGACATCAACACCAAGAACACGTATTTCGATGCCGAGAAGCGGGCCGGCACCTTCGGTCTGAGCTTCGCCTTCGACGTGCCCGCCGGGTTCGTGAACCTGAAGGTCCAAGGCTACAAGGACTTCTCGCGCAATGGTTTCGCGGGAAGCGGGCCGTCCCCCGGGATTCCCGGGAACGGCGCCGTGCCGGGCTTCGACTACGCGCACTTTCGCAGCGTCGAATTCAAAATGACCCCGGAATTCGAGATCACCTACACGATCCCGCTGCCGTTCACGGGGCTGCCGCTCTCCCTCTCCGGCTTCAACACCATCGTGCTGCCCAAGGGCCGTTACGGCACGATCAACCAGAACGACACGCAACTGGAGTTCGTCTCGCAGACGAACCTCGTCCTGGATGTCGGGCAACTGCTTGCCGAAACACCCAACCGGGTCGAGGTATTCGCCGGGTTCCAGTATTGGCGCAACAAGTTCGGCGCCGATCCGCGGCGTACGATCAACACCGAGGAGAAGGCCCTCATCGCCGGCATCGCCTATCACCTGAAATAGGCCCCGCCCTCCCGCGATCGCCTGCGGACGTCACCCGGCGCGCCTCACGCGGCGTAGCGCTCGAGCGCCAGATCGTCGCTCGCGATCTCCGGAGCCCGGCCGGACACGAGGTCGGCGAGCAGGCGGCCCGAGCCGCAGGCCATGGTCCAGCCCAGCGTGCCGTGGCCGGTGTTGGTGAACAGGTTCGCGATCCGCGTCCCGCCGACGATCGGCGTGCCGTCCGGCGTCATCGGCCGCAGGCCGGTCCAGAACGCGGCGCGGTCGAGGTCGCCGCCCGCGGGGAACAGGTCCTGCACCGAGCGCGCGAGGGTCTCGCGGCGCGGCAGGCGCAGGGCGCTGCTGAAGCCGGCGAGTTCGGCCGTGCCGCCGACGCGGATGCGGTCGCCGAGCCGGGTAATCGCGACCTTGTAGGTCTCGTCCATGACCGTCGAGACAGGCGCGGCGGCTGCGTCGGTGACGGGCAGGGTCAGGGAATAGCCCTTCACCGGGTAGACCGGCAGGGCGATCCCGAGGGGGCGCAGCAGGGCGGGCGTGTAGCTGCCCAGCGCCGCCACGTAGGCCTCCGCCCGCAGAAGCTGACCGTCGGCGGTCTCGACCGCCGTCACCCGGTCGCCGTCATGGTGGAGGCGCGCGATCGACGTCCCGTAGCGGAAGCTCACGCCGAGCCCCTCGCAGAGCGTGGCGAGGCGCTGGGTGAACAGGTGCGCGTCGCCGGTCTCGTCGCCCGGCAGCCGCAGGCCGCCGACAAAGACGCCGCTTACGGCGTCGAGCGCCGGCTCGGCGGCGATGCAGCCGGCCGGATCCAGGACCGTGTAGGGCACGCCGTAGGCATCGAGGACGCGGGTGTCGTCGCCGACATGGTCGAGCTGCTTCTGCGTCCGGAAGAGCTGGAGCGTGCCCTTCTCCCGGTGGTCGTAGGCGATGCCCGTCTCGGTGCGCAGATCGCGCAGCACGTCGCGGCTGTATTCGGCGAGGCGGACCATGCGGCCCTTGTTGCGCCGGTAGGCCTCCTCGGTGCAGTTGGCGAGCATCCGCGTGAGCCACCCGTAGAGGCGGGGCTCCAGCCGCGGCCAGAGCACCAGGGGCCGGTGCCGCATCAGCAGCCACTTGAGCGCCTTCACGGGGATGCCGGGGGCCGCCCAGGGCGCCGCGTAGCCCGGAGAGACCTGGCCGGCATTGGCGAAGCTGGTCTCCAGGCCGGCGCCGGGCTGGCGCTCCAGCACCGTGACCTGATGGCCGGCCCGCGCGAGGTAATAGGCCGATGTGACGCCGACGACGCCGCCGCCGAGGATGATGACGTGCATGGCGGACCTCAGGCTCCGAGATAGATGCGGTGGAAGCGGTGGCCGAGGTTGGTCAGGACCTCGTAGCCGATCGTGCCGGCCGCCGCCGCGACGGCGTCGACGTCGCGCTCCGGGCCGATGATGTCGACGAGCGCCCCCGGCCCGAGGGTGCCGGGCGCGACGTCGGTGACGTCGAGGACGAGGCTGTCCATCGAGACCCGCCCGACCACGGGCAGGCGCGTGCCGCCGAACCACGCCGCGCCGCCCGCCGTGCTGCGGAAGAACCCGTCCGCGTAGCCGATCGCGATTGTCGCGAGGCGGCTGTCCCGGCCGACGGTGGCGGCATGCCCGTACCCCACGGGTGTTCCCGCCGGGACGCTGCGCGTCTGCATCACCCGCGCCCGCAGACCGATCACAGGCCGCATCGGATTGGGCGTGCCCGTCTGCGGAGCGATCCCGTAGAGGGCGGCACCGGGGCGCACCAGGTCGAAATGGAACTCCCGTCCGAGGAAGATCCCGGACGAGGCCGCGAGGCTCGCCGGCACGCCCGGCAGGCGCTGCCGGACGGCCTGGAAGGCGGCGCGCTGCGCCGCGTTGACGGGGCTGTCCGGCTCGCCCGCGCAGGCGAGGTGGCTCATCACCAGCCTCAGGTCGAGACCGGCGAAGGTATCCGGCCGGTCGACGAGCGCGCAGGCCTCGTCCGGCGCGAAGCCGAAGCGGGCCATGCCGGTGTCGATCTGGAGGATCGCGGGCAGGCGCCGATCGAGACGCCGCGCCAGCCCCTGCCATCCGTCGCGCTGGGACGCGTCGTTCAGGACGGGAACGAGGTCGTGAGCCGCGCAGGTCGCCTCGCTGCCCGGTGCGGCGCCGTTGAGCACGGCGATCACCGCCCCGGGTCCGAGGATAGACCGGAGGGTCACGCCCTCGCCGACCTGGGCGACGAAGAAGTGCCGGCAGCCGGCGGCGGCCAGGACCGGCGCGACCCGGTCGGCGCCGAGCCCGTAGGCGTCCGCCTTGACGACGGCCGCGCAGGTCGCCGTCCCGGCCCGCGCGGCGAGGCGGCGGTAATTCTCCGCGACGGCCGCGAGATCGATGATGAGGTGTGCGGAGGCCGTCCCGGCCGGGCTCGCATCGGGTCGGAGATCGCGATCGATCATGCTCATGGCGACCCTCGGGACGGCACTCGGATCCAGCGCCAGGAGGCTACACGAAGGATCGTCGAACGAGCGTGCGTGCTGTCGAAGCCGTTTGAGTTTTGAGCTTGGCCGTGCAAATTTCTGCGGCTATTTCGAATGTTCTGCGAGTCGCGCGTGGATGAGATCGACCGCCGCATCGTCCAGGCCCTGCGCGGCGACGGCCGGATCACCAACGCCGACCTCGCCGCCGCGGTGGGCCTGTCCGCCTCGGCCTGCCATCGCCGCGTGCGGCTGCTGGAGGAATCCGGGATCATCCGGGGCTACACCGCGCTGATCGGCGGCGGCGTCGACGGACCGGGCCTCGTGGTCCTCACCCAATTCACCCTGGACCGCCAGACCGAGGATTACCTCAACCGGTTCGAGGCGGCCGTCCGCCGCTGTCCCGAGGTCCAGGATTGCTATCTGATGACCGGGTCGGCCGATTACTTGGTGAAGCTCAAGGTGATCGACGCGGCCGATTACGAGCGGCTGCACAAGGATGTCCTGTCGCGCCTGCCGGGGGTGGCCCGGCTGCAATCGAGCTTCGCCATCCGGACCGTCGTGGCATCGGGCCGGCCGCTCTGATGGCCGGCGCGCACGCGGATGCGAGAGGAGGCCCTGCATGACGTCGACCCACGAACCCGACGCGGGCGCACCGTGCGACCTGCGCCTCAGCGACGCCACGCTCGCCGAGGGCCACCGGACGAGCATCGACATCCGGGACGGCCGCGTGGCTGCCCTGCGGGATCCCGGCGCGCCGCTGCCCCCCGCCGCCCGTACGATCGACCTCGGCGGCGCCCTGGTGCTGCCGGGTCTGTCCGATGGCCACGTCCACCTCGACAAGTGCCAGCTCGGCCTCCCGTGGCGCCCGCACGCGGCGGCAGGGTCGGTCCGCGCGATCATCGCGGACGAGAAGGCGTTCCGCCGGGCCACGCGGATCCCGCTGGCCGAGCAGGGGGCCGAGGCGCTGCTCGAACGCATGCTCCGCGGCGGCACGACGAGCCTGCGCACCCATGTCGACATCGACGACGTCACGCGCCTCGACCATCTCGCCCAGATCCTCGACCTGCGGACGCGCTGGTCCGACCGGCTGCAGATCCAGATCGTCGCCTTCCCGCAGAGCGGGATCCTGGGATGCCCGACCGTCGCGGGCGACCTGGACACGGCCCTGCGGATGGGCGCCGACCTCGTCGGCGGCCTCGATCCCGTCGGCATCGACGGGGACCGCGACGGCCCCCTGGACATCGTCTTCGCCCTGGCCGAGCGCCACGGCCGGGGCATCGACATCCATCTCCACGACGGCGGCGCGGCCGGTCTCGACACGATCGCGGCGATCGCGGCCCGCACGGCGGCGGCCGGGCTCGGCGGGCGGGTCACGATCAGCCACGCCTTCGCGCTGTCGGAGGCCGATGACCGGCAGCTCGGTCGGATCGCGGAGGCCCTGAACCGGGCCCGCGTCGCGATCCTCACAAGCGTGCCGGGCGGGCGGCGCTGCCCGCCGATCCCGCGGCTGCGGGAACTCGGCGTCCCGGTCTGCTTCGGCACCGACAACGTCCGCGATTGCTGGAACCCCGCCACGGTGACCGGCATGATCCACCGCGCCCAGCTCGCCGCCTACCGGTTCGATCTCCGCACCGACGCGGATCTCGCGGCGCTCCTCAAGCCCATCACCACCGTCCCGGCGCGGGTGCTCGGCCTGGGGCCGGGCATGGTGGCGCCGGGCGCCCGGGCCGACCTGATCGCCTTCGACGCCGAGCGCGTGCCGCAGGTGATCGTGGAGCGCCAGGAACCGGTGCTCGTCGTGGCGCGGGGCGCCGTCGCGGTCGATCGGCGCGCCGCGGGTACGGTGCCTCTGCCGTGAACGACCGCGCCCTCCGCTACCTCCTCGCCGTGGTGCGCGCCGGCTCGGTCCGGGCCGCCGCAGAGGTCCTGAACGTCGCCGCCTCGGCGGTGAGCCGGCAGATCATCGAGCTGGAGGCGCAGGTCGGCGAGACCCTGCTCGAGCGCCTGCCCCGGGGCGTGGTCCCCACCGAGGCCGGCCGTCTGGTCGCCGAGCACGCGCAGCGCCAGGCCGACGAGGCGGCGGTGCTGGAGGACCAGCTTAAGCGCCTGCGCGGGGTGCAACGGGGTACGATCAGCCTGCGCTGCGGCGCCGGCTTCCTGATCGACCTCCTCGACAACGCCCTGGCGGGCTTCGCCCAGGAGCATCCGGGCATCGCCTATCAGGTCGAGATCGGCACCACCGACGGGATCCTCGCGGCGATCGCCCGGGGCGAGGCCGATCTCGGCCTCGTCTACAATCCGCCTGCGCATCCGGATGTCCGCGGTGTCGTCTCCGCACGGCAGCCCCTGCTCGCCGTCCTGCCGAAGAGGCACCCCCTGGCCGGCGGGGGGGCGCCTGTGGCCCTGCGCAGCTTCGCCACCGAGCCCGCCGCCCTCCTGCCGCCCGACCACGGCGTGCGCCAGCTGATCGGCCGCGTCGAGGCGGATGGTGGCTTCCGGCTGGTGCCGCGGCTGGAGACCGCTTCCTTCGAGATGCATCGCCGCTTCGTGATGGCGGCCATGGGCGTCGCCTTCCTGCCCCGCTTCGTGGTCGCGGCCGAGCTGCGCGACGGGGTGCTCGACGCAGTGCCACTGCGCGACACCATCCTGTCGGAGGCGAGCGCGCATCTCGTCATCCGTGGCGGACGGCGGCTGCCCGAGGGCGCGGCCCGGCTGCTCGGCTGGCTGGCCGACCACATGGTGGCGTTCCGTCCGCCCCCCGCCTGACGCGAGTGTGCTCAATTTCCGCACGGATCGTGCAGAAATCGATTGTTGTCGCAACGCTCGTTTGCCGGAACTATCGTGCCGCTTCGTGAGGACGGATCGGCATGATCATCACAATGGTAGGCGTGGTCGGGCTCGGCAACATGGGTCTGGGCATGGCCGCGACCCTGGCCCGCAAGGGCTTCACGGTCCTGGGCTACGACCTCGACCCGGTCCGGCGCCCCGCCGCCGAGGCGGCCGGCGTGACCACGCTCGACGTCCTCACCGATGTGCTCCGCCGGGCCGACGCCCTCGTCTTCTCGCTGCCGCTGGCGCGGGACGTGGAGGCGGTGGTCACCGCGGAGGGCGGGCTCCTGTCCCGGACCGACCGGAAGGTGGTCGTCGTCGACACCTCGACCTCGGATCCCGGCACGACGCGGCGCCTCGCCGAGCGGCTCGCCGCCGCGGGGCACGCCCTCCTCGACGCGCCGGTGAGCGGCGGCCCGTCCGGCGCCGCCGAGGGCACCCTGACCATGATGATCGGCGGGGCGGCTGAGGATTACGAACTGGCCCGGCCGGTCCTGGAGGCCATGTCGGCCCGCGCGCCGCATGTCGGGCCGTCGGGCGCCGGCAACATCGTCAAGCTCGTCAACAACCTGCTGGTGGCGGCACATCTCGTCACCACCGGCGAGGCCCTGCGCCTGTCCGAGGCGGCGGGCCTCTCGGCCGAGGAGGCCGTCAAGGTCGTCAACACCGCCACCGGCCGCAGCGCGATCAGCGAGGTCATGGTGCCGCGCTGGGTCCAGTCCGGCACCTTCGACAGCGGCTTCTCGGCCGGCCTGATGCGCAAGGATGTGCGCCTCGCCCTCGAACTCGCCGACGAATGCGGGATCGACCTGCCGCTCTCCGCGGAGGTGAAGCGGATCTGGCAGGCCACGCAGGCCACCATCCCCGACACGGCCGACTTCACCCGCATGGCCGATTACCGCGCTCACAAGGGAGCCCACTGATGTCCGGCACGCCGCACTCGCCCGCCGCCGACCGGGTCGCCGCCCTCCTGTCCGACCTGCTGCCGGGCGGCCGCATCGGGAGCGTCGTGGCCGGCGAGATCCTCGACGGGACCGGCGCCGCCCTCGATCTGGTCAACCCCGCCGATGGCGGCGTGCTCGCGCGCTTCGCCGATGCCGGGCTGTCGGTCGTCGAAGCCGCCATGGCGGCGGCCCGCGACGCCCAGCGCGCGTGGTGGGGCCTGAGTGCCGCCGCCCGCGGC